>NZ_JBGTZA010000046.1:0-10092 GCF_041807805.1 Streptococcus sp. E29BA | reverse complement strand
CATAAAAAAGCACCCCATTCGTTAGATTATCTGTCTAACTTTTGGGGTGCGGTTCACTGGCGGTAGGGAGAGTTTTTTATTTCCAAAACTGGTTAATCGAAAAACAAAAAATCCCTTGACTTGGGGTTAACTCAAAGATGTATAATACAAGTGCTTGAGAGGAGGCGATGCAATGAATATTAAAAAGGTCAGTGAGAAGACTGGTATTTCAGCAGACACGATTCGTTATTATGAACGGATAGGTTTAATGCCGGCTGTCACAAGAAATAAAGCAGGTGTACGCGATTTTACGGAGTTAGATATTCAGCTATTGGAATTTGTCCGCTGTTATCGCAGTGCTGGCATTGGCGTTGAGCCGCTGATTGAATATATCCAATTATTGGGGCAAGGTGATCAGACGGTTCCTGCTCGTATCGAATTGCTGAGTGAGCAACTAGAAGCCTTGGACAATCGTATAAACGAATTAACACAAGCGCGCGATCGTCTCAAATATAAGATTGAAAATTACAAACAGGCGATTCTTCCAGTTGAACGAAGTTTATTTGATGAATAGGAGGGAAATATGGTACAACATGAAGAATTATACGCTTCACCGTTATTTGAGTTAGGTACAGAGAATCCTTATGGAAGATTTTTCACTGGTCAATCCTATCTAGCGACCTTAGCACAATCTCCGGATCAGTCAGTTTTTGTTGGCAATGTAACTTTTGAACCGGGTTGTCGAAACAATTGGCATGTTCATCTGGATGGTTACCAAATTTTATTAGTAATAGGTGGCGAAGGAATTTATCAGGAGGCTGGGAGAATAGCTCGCCACCTTAAAGCAGGAGACGTGGTCATGACCAATAAAGGGATTAAGCACTGGCACGGAGCAAGCAAAAATTCATGGTTTGCGCACATTGCCATAACTTCGGGAGCTGGTGAATTTTATGAAGCAGTGACAGATGAGCAATACGAGGAAGCTCATTTTTAAAAGGAGGAATAAAGATGGAAAAACAAACAGCAGGACGGGAGATATTGGGGGAATTTGCACCAACATTTGCTTCCTTAAATGACGATGTCTTGTTTGGACAAGTCTGGTCCAGGGAGGATGCACTTGCTCCTAAACTTCGTTCAATCGTCACCGTATCTGCCCTTATTAGTAGTGGAAGTTTGGAACAATTAGATCATTATCTAAACCTAGCCAAGAAGAATGGGGTGACGCAGGAAGAAATTTCTGAAATCATTACACACCTCGCCTTTTATGTTGGCTGGCCAAAGGTCTGGTCAGCTTTTAATCGGGCAAAGGAAATCTGGAAGAACTAAAGGAGAAAGAATGTGGAATACACAAAACTGGGAAATACTGGACTTGAGGTGTCAAAAATTTGTTTGGGTTGCATGAGTTTTGGAGATGCCAATATGGGAATTCACTCAGGCTGGTTATTAGATGAAGAAAAGAGTAGAGTCATTATCAAAAAGGCACTGGATTTAGGTATTAGCTTTTTTGATATGGCCAATACCTACGCTGCTGGAACCAGCGAAGAGATTCTGGGGCGGGCTCTAAAAGATTTTGCCAAACGTGAAGAAGTTGTGATTGCGACAAAATGTTTCTTTAGTGATTTGCCAAACGGAGAAGTAAAACCCAATCAACATGGCTTGTCTCGTAAAGCGATCTTCCATCAGGTAGAACAGAGCCTAAAACGTTTAGGGACTGATTACATTGATATTCTCTACATTCATCGCTGGGATTATCATACACCGATTGAAGAAACTATGTCTGCTTTGAACGATTTGGTCAGAAGTGGAAAAGTCCACTATCTCGGTGCTTCAGATATGTATACTTGGCAATTCCAGAAGTCACAATATGTGGCTGAAAAGAATGGCTGGACACCCTTTTCAGTCATGCAAAACCATTACAATATGCTGTATCGTGAAGATGAGCGGGAGATGATTCCATTCTGTCAAGATTATGGAGTAGGTCTGGCACCGTACAGTCCATTAGCAGCAGGACGGATTGTCAGAGACTGGACAGCAAATACAGCCCGTAGTGCGACGGATATGAAAGCAAAATCTAAGTATGATAGGACAGAGGAGCAGGATCGTTTGATCGTAGCACGTGTAGCCGAATTATCTGAGCGCTATCAGGTCTCACGTTCACAGATTGTCTTAGCCTGACTCTGGAAAAAAGGGATGCATTCACCAATTTTAGGCGTGACCAAAGAAGCCTATTTGGACGATTTTATGGGTGCTTTTGAGGTTAATTTGACAGATGACGATGTCGCTTATTTAGATGAATTATATGTGGCACATCAGGTCGTTAGTGCTCTTTAATATCGCGTTAATATTACAAGTATTTTAGTCTATTATAGAGGAAAGGATTAGAGGTAAGAGTCGAAATTGTTCTTACGCTCTTGGTCATAATGAATGAAAACAGCTATTTTTGAACAAGCAGGACAGATGATTATTGAATAGGTGGCAAAACCGACCTTGCAAGCAGATGATGATATCATTATCAAGGTGGTGCGTGCCTGTGTTTGTGGATCGGACCTCTGGTCTTATTCACATGGCGATGATAAGGCGGCCCATTCACCAAACAGTGGTCATGAAGCTTTAGGAATTGTTGAAGAGGTTGGCTCTGCCATTACGACGGTTCAGCCGGGTGATTTTGTCATCGTTCCCTTTACACATGGTTGCGGCACTTGTGGCGCTTGCCGTGCAGGTTTTGATGGAACTTGCGATAATCATCCCGGGGCGACAAACAGGGGAGGTGGCTATCAGTCCGAATACATCCGTTTCCATTATGGAAATTGGGCTTTAGTTAAAGTCCCTGGACAACCATCCGATTATTCAGAAGGCATGATAAAATCCCTCTTGACACTTGCTGATGTAATGCCGACAGGTTATCATGCTGCTCACTGTGCTCAGGTCGAACGAGGAGACAAGGTTGTCGTGATTGGAGATGGTGCTGTTGGTCAGTGTGCTGTCATTGCAGCCAAGATGATGGGAGCTTCTCAAATTATTCTCATGAGTCGACATGCCGACCGCCAGCAATTAGCTCTGGATCTTGGGGCGACTGCAATTGTCGCTGAACGTGGCGAAGAAGGTGTTAAACGAGTGCGTGAGCTACTAGGTGGGGGTGCGGATGCCGCTCTTGAATGTGTCGGAACAGAGGCTGCGATTGATCAAGCACTGGGGGTACTTCGTAATGGAGGTCGTGTTGGTTTCGTTGGTGTACCGCACTATGACAAACACAAGTTGGGGTCTACCTTTGCCCGCAATATTTCGGTTGCCGGTGGATCAGCCAGTGTCACCACCTACAATAAACAGGTGTTGCTAAAGGCTGTATTAGATGGAGACATCAATCCAGGAAAAGTGTTCACCACAAGTTATCGTCTAGATGATATTAACCAAGCTTACCGAGATATGGCAGATCGTAAGAGCATCAAATCGATGCTGGTCGTTGACTAGGTGAGCTATAAACAGAGGGAGTGAAAAACATAACTCTCTCTGTTTTTAGCTTCTAGTAAGTCAAAAAAGGGGGGGGCTTTCTCCATAAACTAGGTGATGTTATGATTGTCGATATTCCCGAATTTTTACTAAAAATAAGCCTGAAAGTCTTGCTAAAACAGGAAAATCTGATATAATTATTTTCAATATTACATTTAGGAGGGCGTATGGCTTACCTATTAGACATTTTACCTAGTTTATTACAGGGCGCCTTGGTTTCCTTACAGGTTTTTTTCATTGTCATTGCCCTATCTATTCCGCTAGGCGCTTTGGTTGCCTTTTTGATGCGTTCAAACATTAAGATTATTAACTGGCTGTTCAATATCTACATCTGGATAATGCGCGGCACTCCCTTGCTCTTGCAGTTGATTTTCTTCTATTATGTTTTGCCGAGCGTTGGGATAACTTTTGATCGGATGCCAGCAGCCATCATTGCCTTTACCATGAACTATGCAGCTTATTTTGCTGAGATTTTCCGTGGTGGAATTGCCGCTATTCCGAAGGGGCAGTATGAAGCTGCCAAGGTTCTGGGCTTGACCCCTGTTCAAACTATTGTCCATATTGTTTTACCGCAGGTGGTCAAGATTGTTCTGCCTAGCATTTTCAACGAAGTGATCAACTTGGTCAAGGATTCTTCCTTGGTCTACGTGCTTGGGGTTGGCGATTTGCTCTTGGCTTCTAAAACAGCCGCAAACCGTGATGCCAGTTTGATTCCGATGTTTATCGCTGGAGGCATTTACCTGCTTTTCATCGGCGTTGTGACCATTTTGTCTAAAAAAGTTGAGCAAAAATTCGACTATTACCAGTAGGAGGAGGGTCTTATGTTAGAGTTAAAAAATATCAGCAAGACCTTTGGGGACAAGATCATTTTCGACCAGTTTAACCTGACGGTTCAAGAAGGTAAAGTTTTGTCCTTAGTTGGCCCATCTGGCGGTGGCAAAACGACCCTGCTTCGCATGTTGGCTGGGCTTGAGAGCCTTGACTCAGGTGAGATTATCTATAACGGTCAAGCTGTTCCCATCGACCACTTGGAGACAGCTAATCTCCTCGGTTTTGTGTTTCAAGATTTTCAACTTTTTCCTCACCTATCAGTTTTGGAGAACCTGACCTTATCGCCCATTAAAACCTTGGGATTGTCTAAGGAAATTGCAGAGCAGAAAGCTCGTGACTTGTTACTGCAGCTAGGCCTGGCTGAACACCAACAGGCCTATCCCCACTCCCTCTCTGGCGGTCAAAAGCAGAGGGTCGCCCTCGCGCGGGCCATGATGATTGATCCAAAAATCATCGGCTACGACGAGCCGACATCAGCGCTTGATCCCCATCTCCGACAAGAAGTTGAGAAAATGATTATCGCTAATCGTGACCGTGGCATGACCCAAATTGTGGTCACCCACGACATGGCCTTTGCAGAACATATTTCAGATCAAATTCTGAAAATAAATCCGAGTTAGGCGCTTGCCAGCTCTGCTATTGAACAAAAGAAGAGGAAAATATTATGAAGAAGTTTTATCTGGGTGCTTTAGCACTTGTAACGAGCTTGACCTTGGCTGCTTGTGGCAGTAAGACAGAGACATCAGCTGACAAATGGACGACCTATGAGTCTGAAAAGTCTATTACCATCGGTTTTGACGAGACATTTGTCCCAATGGGCTTCAAGGACAAGTCAGGTGACTATGTTGGTTTTGATATCGACTTAGCGACTGCCGTCTTTGATCAGTACGGGATTGCTATCAAGTGGCAACCCATCAACTGGGACTTGAAAGAAACTGAGCTGAACAACGGTAAGATTGACCTGATTTGGAACGGTTACTCTTTAACTGAGGAGCGCGCTGAAAAAGTCTTGTTTACAGACCCGTACCTGCCGACTTCTGACGTCATTATCACCAAAAAGTCATCAGAGATTACTTCAGCTGCTGATATGGCTGATAAGACTTTGGGAGCACAGTCTGGCTCATCTAGTTACGACACCTTCCTAAGTAACCCAGCTATTTTGAAAGATATTGTCAAAGATAATGATGCGACCCAGTATGAAACATTTACGCAAGCCTTCATCGATTTAAAGAGTAATCGGATTGATGGTTTGCTGGTCGATAACATCTATGCCAACTACTACCTAACAGAAGAAGGCGAGCTTGAACATTATAATGTGATCGACATTTCTAAAGAGTTTCAAGGGCAGAACTTTGCTGTCGGTGCACGAAAATCCGACAAAACATTGGTTGAAAACATCAATAAAGCCTTCAAAAAGCTTTATGAAGATGGCAAATTCCAAGAGATTTCAAAAAAATGGTTTGGTGAAGATTTAGCTACCGAAGATGTGAAGAACTAATCTTTTCACCGATATAGGAAAAAAGGCAGATCTAATTGCTTTGCCTTTTACGTTAATTAAAACAAATGTTAAGCCCCTTTAGGGGCTTAACATTTGTTTTAATTTCTCTTGGTTTGCTTGCTGAGATTAAGCCCCCAAGGGACGAGGTTCTCAGTCTTGTTCTTGATACGTCCCATGTTGTCTCTGTGACGAATAATGATAAGGCTGGCAATGGTGATGATTAAGCCTGTAAAAATCAGACTGTAATCGCTGATGAGAAAGCCCATTGCAGGAAAAGTCAGCACGCCGATGATAGCGACACTAGCAGCTGTCACACTGGCTAGGGAAATTATGCTGAAAAGGTAGAGTGTCAGTAAGAAAATCACCAGCAAAAAAATCAGGAAAGCAGGGGCAAAACCTAACAGGACACCTGCAGATGTGGCAACTGCTTTACCGCCTTTGAACTGGGCAAAGATGGGAAAGGTATGTCCTAACACGGCAAAGAAGCCAATCAGGAGGGCCAAGTCGCTGTCAATGCCAAACCAGATGGGTAAAAGTGTTGCTACTGTTCCTTTTAGAACATCGACAAGTAGTGTGATAATACCAGCTTTTTTCCCTAAAATACGAAAGGTATTGGTGGTTCCAGTATTGCCAGAACCGTGTTCTCGCAGGTTTATGTTGTAAAATTGTTTGCCAATCCAGAGGCCTGTTGGGATGGAGCCTAGCAGGTAGGCAATGATGCCAAAAATAAAACTATTCATAGCGCTATTATACCATAAAACTTTGACAAACAAACTAAATGAACGTTAAAATGAGAGAAAAAGCAACTTTACTTTGCCATTTGTCTCAAAAATCGGTAAAATAGAGAGATGACAAATTTGGAGGTCATAGATGCCTAAGAAAGAAATAAACGTAACAAACTATAATGATGACGCCATTCAGGTTTTGGAAGGACTAGATGCAGTCAGAAAGCGGCCGGGCATGTACATCGGCTCCACCGATGGCGTGGGGCTGCACCATCTGGTCTGGGAGATTGTGGACAATGCGGTCGATGAGGCCTTGTCAGGTTTTGGGGACAAGATCAGTGTGACCTTAAATACCGATGGCTCAGTGACGGTGGCAGATAGTGGACGGGGCATGCCCGTTGGTCTTCACGCCATGGGGATTCCGACGGTTGAGGTTATCTTTACCGTCCTCCATGCAGGGGGCAAGTTCGGTCAGGGAGGTTACAAGACCTCTGGTGGTCTCCACGGGGTTGGTTCGTCTGTCGTCAACGCCCTCTCTAGCTGGTTGGAGGTGGAGATTACCCGTGAGGGGAGCGTCTATCGCCAGCGCTTTGAGGACGGCGGCAAGCCCGTAACCACGCTTGAAAAAGTCGGTACCGCTCCTAAGTCCAAGTCTGGTACGACCGTTCGTTTCCTGCCTGACCCACGGATTTTTTCCACGGTTGAGTTTAAGTATGGGACAATCGCAGAGCGTCTAAAAGAGTCTGCCTTTCTCCTCAAAAACGTCACCATGACCTTGCTGGATCAGCGGTCTGGAGAAGAAGCTAGCTTCCACTATGAGAATGGGGTGCAGGATTTTGTCGCCTATCTCAATGAAGACAAGGAAACCTTGACCCCCATTATCGCCTTTATAGGAGAGGAGCAGGAGTTTCAGGTGGACATCGCCATGCAGTACAACGATGGCTTTTCTGACAATATCCTCTCCTTTGTTAACAACGTCCGCACTAAAGATGGCGGAACGCATGAGACAGGGTTTAAGACCGCCATTACCAAGAGCCTCAATGACTATGCAAGAAAAACAGGACTTCTGAAGGAAAAGGACAAGAACTTAGAGGGGTCTGACTACCGTGAGGGCTTGTCAGCTGTCCTATCCATCCTTGTTCCCGAAGCCCATCTCCAGTTTGAAGGGCAGACCAAGGATAAGCTGGGCAGCCCCCTTGCTCGTCCTATTGTCGATAGCATTGTCAGCGAGAAATTGACCTTTTTCCTCATGGAAAATGGCGAAACGGCCAGCAACCTCATCCGCAAGGCCATTCGTGCTAGAGATGCTAGAGAAGCGGCCAGAAAGGCGCGTGATGATGCCAGAAGTGGCAAGAAAAACAAGAAAGACAAGGGGTTGCTATCTGGTAAGTTGACCCCAGCCCAGTCTAAAAATGCCCAGAAAAATGAGCTCTATCTAGTCGAGGGAGATTCAGCGGGCGGTTCTGCTAAGCAAGGCCGTGACCGCAAGTTTCAAGCAATCTTACCCCTACGAGGCAAGGTTATCAATACTGAAAAGTCCAAGATGAGCGATATTCTCAAAAACGAGGAAATCAACACCATGATTTACACCATTGGAGCGGGTGTTGGGGCGGATTTCAATATCGCTGACATCAACTACGACAAGATTATCATCATGACCGATGCGGATACAGATGGTGCCCATATTCAGACCCTACTCTTAACCTTTTTCTACCGCTACATGCGGCCGCTGGTCGAGGCGGGGCATATCTACATCGCGCTGCCACCGCTCTATAAGATGAGCAAAGGCAAAGGAAAAACCGAAAAAATCGCCTATGCTTGGACGGACGGTGAGCTAGAGGACTTGCGAAAAGAGTTCGGAAAAGGCGCTCTTCTCCAACGCTACAAGGGACTGGGTGAAATGAACGCCGACCAGCTCTGGGAGACTACTATGAACCCTGAGACTCGCACCCTCATTCAGGTGACCATTGATGACCTAGCGCGTGCTGAGCGCCGCGTCTCCACCCTCATGGGCGACAAGGTCGAACCTCGCCGCAAGTGGATTGAGGAGAATGTCCGATTTAGCTTGGAAGAACAGACGTTGTTCTAACTTGTCGATTTATTATAATTACTCAAGGAGATTATTATGAAAACAAAAATGACAAAAACTCAAGCAATTGAGCAACTGCAAAATCGCTACAAAAAGGCAGAAGATTTGCTCAAAGATGACGTCAAAATGGAACCGTTTTTGGAGAAATTGGAGAAGAAAATCAAGTGGATTCCTTTTGTCAGTCAGGAAATCAAATCGATTCCGATTTTGATTAGCATGGTAAGAAGTTACTGGAAAGGTGAGTACAAAACTGTTCCAATCAAGTCTATCATCGCTATCGTCAGCGCTTTGATTTACTTCCTATCACCGCTTGATATCGTTCCTGACTGGATTCCCTTTCTCGGTCAGATGGATGATGCTCTCGTTATCGCCACCGTCTGGAAACAAGTCCATAAGGACATTGAGGCGTATAGGGAGTGGAAAAATAAAGTATAAAAACTTGACAAAAGTCTATACCCTATAATACAATCAGATAACATACAGCTACTTCAAGCATAGAGAGACAGTTATGGAACAGAACCAGTTACGCAAATTAAAGCGTGAACAATTACTTAAAATGATGTTGCATCAGCAGCAAGTCATTGAAGAACAAGAGCAAAAAATCCTAGCACTGGAAGAAGCTCTTAATGAAAAAAAGATACGATTGGAAAAGGCTGGCTCTATTGCTGAGGCAGCTTTGGCTCTGAATGAGGTCTTTGAAGCAGCTCAAAAGGCTGCCGATGATTACCTGCTAAGCATTCAATCGCAAGCTCAGGCTCAAGCTTAAGAGAGAGGTGATCAAGCGGATGTCTGATGTAAAGTTAACAACTCAATCGCTATCAACAGAACTGGATAGATTAACCTATCGTAAGCGATTTTGGGCAATCGTGAGAAATACCTTATATATTCTAATGGCTGTTGCCTCTACCGCTGTTCTCATTGCGGTCCTATGGCTTCCGGTTTTGCGGATTTATGGGCATTCGATGGATAAGACCCTCCAAGAAGGCGATATCGTCCTCACCGTGAAGGGAACTGACTTTGATAGTGGAGACGTGATTAGTTTTTACTAAAAGATAAATTGCAAGAATAAGTGCAACACTTATCACAATTCCTTCAATAGTGCTTCAAAAGCTGTTCTGTAAGCCAAGCATTTTCGTGGTCGGTTATTGATGTCGAATAAGACTTTCGCCAATTGTCCATCAGAAGTAGCAGCCAAATCGGTTTTCTTGGAGAAATATTCCCTCAGTAAACCATTGGCGTTCTCATTGCACCCTCCTTGCCAAGACGAATAGGGAACCGCAAAGTAAAAAGGAATGTCTAAGTTTTCCACCAAGGGATAACAGGCTGAATCGGTTACACTAAACTAGACAGAATTTATAAAGTGTTCTACACTAAAGAAAACAGGATAACTCTATGTCTAGAAAAATCCGTCGTCAATTTAGTGATGACTTTAAGCAACAAATTGTTGACCTTCACAAAGCTGG
>NZ_JBGTZA010000045.1:0-11858 GCF_041807805.1 Streptococcus sp. E29BA | reverse complement strand
AACAATTTGTTGCTTAAAGTCATCACTAAATTGACGACGGATTTTTCTAGACATAGAGTTCTCCTGTTTTCTTTAGTATAGAACACTTTATAAATTCTGTCTAGTTTAGTGTAACCGATTCATAATTTATTGATGCCATATGTTGTAATTGAATAATTAATCTTAGGAAGGAGTTTATATGGTTCTACTTGCTTCAGGTGTTATCGTTGGATTTATTGGTGCCTACTTATTGAAAGGATAGTCTTTCAATAAGTTAGAACCCACTTACAATAAACCGCACCCTAAAGTTAGACAGAAAAAATCTAACTTTAGGGTGCTTTTTTTATGACATTGAGTTGAGAAGATAAACAAAAGATTTATAGACTGAGAAAAATGGGCGACAAGATTCCTCTTAGCTAAGACATTTCCGTCAAATAGGTCAAACTCATAGACAAGTATGATATAATGGTAAACATGAATAACAAGATTTTAGACCAGTTAGAATTTGATAAAGTCAAGGCGGGTTTTGAACCTTATTTGCAGACGGAGCAAGGGCATGACCTCTTGCAAGAGCTTGCCCCTTTGACCAAGCGAGAAAAGATTGAACAGCGCTTTGTCGAGTTAGCTGATATGGCGCAACTATTTGTTCAGCAGCACCAGTTTGCAACTGGGTCAGCCAGGGATGTCTCCGACAGTCTACGTCGGTTGGAACTAGATGGTGACCTGAATGTTGATGAATTTATTCAAATCAAACGTATTTTACAGATAACCGCAGAATTGGGAAGGTTCTATGCGGATTTGGATAATGTTAATCTGACTGCCCTAGCCAATCTCTTTGACAAGTTGGAACAATTTCCTAATCTACAAGGGAGCCTACAGGCCATCAATGATGCAGGATTTATTGAGAGCTTTGCTAGCCCAGAATTGACCAGTATTCGCCGTCAACTGACGGACAATGAAGCCAAGATTCGTCAGGTGTTACAAGATGTGCTTAAAAAGCAAGGCGACATGCTAAGCGAACAGCTGATTGCCAGCCGTAATGGCCGCTCGGTACTCCCTGTCAAAAATAGCTACCGCAATCGCGTGGCCGGTGTCGTTCATGACATCTCATCATCGGGTAACACGGTCTATATCGAGCCGCGGGCAGTCGTTGAGCTCAACGAGACCCTGACTCAGTTGCGGGCAGATGAACGTCATGAATTGGCACGGATTTTGCATCAACTATCAGATATGGTACGTCCTCAAACCAGAGCCTTGCGCAATAATGCTTGGGTCATTGGTCAGCTGGATTTGATTCGCGCCAAGTACCTCTACATGATGGACAAAAAAGCCAGCATTCCCAAGCTATCTGGGGATAAGACCATCCGCCTGCTGGGGTTGCGCCATCCTCTTTTGACCAATCCTGTCGGCAACGACCTCCATTTTGAGGACAGCCTGACCGCTATCGTCATCACAGGACCAAACACTGGTGGTAAGACCATCATGCTCAAGACCTTAGGCCTTGCCCAACTCATGGCCCAGTCAGGCCTGCCGATTTTAGCAGATGAGGGCAGTCGGGTCGCGGTCTTTACTCAGATTTTCGCAGATATCGGTGACGAGCAGTCGATTGAGCAGAGCCTCTCAACCTTCTCTAGCCACATGACGACCATCGTGTCGGTATTGGAAAAAGCTGACGCAGACAGCTTGGTTCTCTTTGACGAGTTGGGAGCTGGAACTGACCCTCAGGAGGGGGCTAGTTTGGCCATGGCTATCTTAGAACACTTGAGGTTATCACAAGTGAAGACCATGGCCACCACCCACTACCCAGAACTGAAGGTCTACGGTATCGAGACAGCCTTTGTGGAAAATGCCAGCATGGAATTTGACATCAATACCCTTAGCCCGACCTATAAGTTTCTCCAAGGAGTACCTGGGCGATCAAACGCCTTTGATATTGCCAGACGTTTGGGACTAGCTGAGGTCATCGTTGCTGAGGCTCAAGGCATGACAGCTACGGATAGTGATGTGAACCGCATCATTGAAGAACTGGAACGGCAAACGCTAGAAACCCGTCGTCGTCTTGACCATATCCGAGAGGTGGAGCAGGAGAACCTCAAATTCAACCGTGCTGTTAAGAAGCTCTATAATGAATTTTCTCATGCCAGAGACAAGGAGCTGGAAAAAGCACAAGCTGAGGTGCGTGAGATGGTTGAACTTGCTCTGGCAGAAAGCGACAGCATTCTCAAAAACCTCCACGAGAAAAGTCAACTCAAGCCTCATGAGGTCATCGAGGCTAAGGGGCAACTCAAGAATCTAGCGCCGCCTGTCGATCTCTCTAAGAACAAGGTGCTCAAGAAGGCTAAGAAGGCGCGGGCAGCACGGGTCGGTGATGACATCATCGTTCGGGCTTATGGGCAACGAGGGACGTTGATTAGCCAGCTCAAGGACGGTCGCTGGGAGGCTCAAATCGGGCTGATTAAGATGACCCTCAAGGAAGACGAGTTCAACCTCGTTCGCGCGGATAGCATGGAACAGTCTAAGAAAAAACCAGTCACCGTCACCAAGAAAGTCTCTGGGCGCGACCCTTCAGCCCGCCTAGACCTCCGTGGCAAACGCTATGAAGAGGCCATGCTGGAACTGGACGAGTTTATCGACCAAGCGCTGCTCAACAATATGGCGCAAGTGGACATCGTCCATGGTATCGGAACAGGGGTCATTCGTGAAGCAGTTACCAAGTACCTCCGTCGCAATAAGCATGTCAAGAGCTTCGGCTATGCCCCGCAAAATGCTGGAGGCAGTGGCTGTACGATTGTGGTCTTGGGCTAAAAAAGAGAACTTCCACTTGGTTTTGGAAGTTCTTTTTAGCGTTGAGATCATCGGAGATTCGTCAAGATTGCTCTGGTCGTTGGGAAACCGCAGCCAATCTGATAGTGTATGCCTATTCCTTATGTTACAGTTTTTGTCGGACGTTTATGATAGTGAATGCTGCCCGCACTACAGGGGACTAATACAGAAAAAGCAAGACAGGGGCATCTATTCTTCAGATTGTTTGATGAGCCAGCTTCTTCGTAGCAAATTTTAGCAAAAATACTTTTTTTACGGTATAATGGTCTCATAAATCGTAAGGAGGCTATTTTTATGGCACATATTGTGACAGATGCAACGTTTGAAGCAGAAACTAGCAAGGGTCTAGTTTTGGTTGATTTTTGGGCGACTTGGTGCGGTCCTTGTTTGATGCAAGCACCGATTCTTGATCAACTATCTGAAGAATTGTCAGAAGATGAGTTGAAAATCGTCAAAATCGATGTTGACCAAAACCCTGCAACTGCTCAAAAATTTGGCATCATGAGTATTCCGACCCTCTTGTTCAAAAAAGACGGTCAGGTGGTTAAACAAGTCGCTGGTGTTCACACCAAAGAACAGCTTAAGGCCATCGTTGCTGAGTTGAGCTAATAGCAGAAAAACTGATCCATTGAGGTCAGTTTTTTTCGTGCTGATAGGCCGTCCACAGTTTTTTCTGCGGTGTGGCAAAAGGGTAAGTTTCAAAATCATCTGGGTGCACCCAGGCGGTTTCTTTATTTTTTGGGGACATGGCAGAGCTGACCTGCCCTGCGACCAAGGTCACATGCCATTTACGGTGGCTAAAGACATGGGTAACTGCTGGGAAGGTCTGTTCGCACCAGACGGGGGTCAAACCGTAATCTTTCTCAAAGCTGGTCAGGTCAGGTTGGGTCATCAGTTGAGATGATGTGGACTGAGTAAAAAGGTCTAACTGCTCTGCTATTGGCTTAGCCGACAAGAGCGGAAAAGACCAGAAGCCTGAAAGCAAGCCGCTGTCAGTATTCTTTTCGAGGAGATAGCGCCCCTTACCATCTCTGATAACAAAGGCGGTTAGGTGCAGAGGGACAGGCTTTTTCTTGGGTGCCTTGATGGGGTAGCGGTCGTAGGTGCCGTTGAGGTAGGCAGCATTGAAGGCTCGTATGGGGCTCTCGTCAGGTCGCGGGGTTTTAGCATGCTCGATGTCAGTCCCCAAGTCCATAAAGGCTTGATTGAAATCACCGGGACGGTCAGGGTCGATGAGGATTTCCATCAGGGCTTGAAAGATCTTGCGATTTTTTGGATCGCCGATGTCGTAGTCAACTTCAAAGAGTCTGGCTAGTACCCGCATGACGTTGCCATCTACAGCAGGCTCAGGCAGACCAAAGGCAATGCTTGAAATAGCGCCAGCGGTATAGGGACCGATGCCCTTGAGAGAGCTGATGCTCTCGTGGGTGTTGGGAAATCGCCCACCAAAGTCAGTCATGACTTGCTGTGCTGCTGCCTGCATATTTCGCACGCGCGAGTAGTAGCCAAGCCCCTCCCAAGCTTTGAGCAGCTTATCTTCTGGTGCTGCAGCCAAATCAGCGATGGTAGGAAACCACTCTAAGAAGCGCTCGTAGTAGGGGATAACCGTCACGACTTGGGTCTGCTGAAGCATGATTTCAGATACCCAAATCTTGTAGGGATCTGTTGTTCGACGCCAGGGGAGGTCACGTTTTTCACGGTCGTACCAAGCAAGCAGAGTGCGACGAAAGGCAGCAATCTTGTCTTCGTCCCACATCTGGATGCCGTAATCGTTCAAATTTAACATGGGTTTATTGTACCATAAATTGACGATGCGGGTAAATAAGATTAGCTGAACTGGAAAAGCTCAAATTTGTTGGTAATAAAATCCCCTGACATCAGATGATGTTAGGGGATTACTATGTGTAAGCTAGAGAGACACGACCTTCTCTTAACTACCGTGACCAAATCTCATCATAGTATTGTTGAATGGTACGGTCAGATGAGAAGAATCCTGCTTTGGCGATGTTGTGGATGACTTTCTTGTTCCAAGCTGCTTGGTCTTCGTAGTCAGCTAGAACTTGCTCTTTGGTGGCAATATAGTCCTTCAGGTCAATCAAAGTCATGAACCAGTCTTTGTTCAGTAGTTCTTGGTAGAGGCGGTTGAGGCGATCTGGGCTGCCCAGAGCCATCAACTCATCGCTGACGATAAAGTCAACCAACGGTTGAATAGCCTCGTCAACGTAATAGTCACGTGACACATAGCCAGCCTTATCATAGAGGTCAATGATGGTATCACTGTCTTGACCAAAGGTGTAGATGTTGTCCTGACCAGCCAGTTCTGCAATTTCAACATTAGCCCCGTCCATGGTACCTAGTGTTAGGGCACCGTTGAGCATGAACTTCATGTTGCCTGTACCAGACGCTTCTTTAGATGCCAGAGAAATTTGCTCTGAGATATCGGTAGCAGGAATCAGTTTTTCAGCCACAGAGACGTTGTAGTTCTCTACCAGATGGATGTTGAGGTAAGGGCTGACCTCAGAGTCATTGTTAATCAACTCAGACAAGCAGAGAATCAGGTGGATAATATCCTGAGCAATGGTGTAAGCAGGCGCAGCCTTACCACCGAAGATGACCGTCAGCTTACGCGCAGGACGATTGCCAGCCTTGATGCCCAAGTATTTATGAATCACGTAGAGGGCATTCATCTGTTGGCGCTTGTATTCATGGAATCGTTTGATTTGTGTATCGATGATGGAGTGTTCGTCTAAATCGATGCCCTTGTTGGCTTTGAGGTAGGCTTTAAGTGCCAACTTGTTTTGGAATTTGATGTCTGCTAAACGCTCTTGAACCGTAGTATCATCAGCGAAAGCCACTAATTTTTCCAAGGCTGTGGCATCGGTCAAGTACCCATCACCAATCAGTTCTTTGATGTAAGCAGCCAAAGGTTGGTTGGCAAACTCTAACCAGCGACGGAAGGTGATGCCGTTGGTCTTGTTGTTGAATTTCTCAGGATAAAGGTCGTAGAAAGCCTTGAGTTCACTTGCTTTGAGAATCTCTGTATGGAGCGCTGCAACACCGTTGACAGAAGTTGAGTAGTGAATATCCATGTGCGCCATGTGAACACGGTCGGTCTCGTCGATGACAGCGACGGCTGGGTCAGCGTACTTAGCTTTGACACGTGTATCAAGTTCCTTGATGATTGGCACCAAGTGTGGCACAACCTCATCTAGGAAGCTCAGTGGCCATTTTTCCAAGGCCTCTGCCAAGATGGTGTGGTTGGTGTAGCCGACCATTTGTGACACGACAGCAATCGCCTCGTTCATTCCAAAGCCATGCTTGTCTGTCAAGAGACGAATCAGCTCTGGAATCACCAAGGATGGGTGCGTGTCGTTGATTTGTACGTAAGTGTAGTCTGGCAAATCGTGCAGATTTGAACCGCGCTCAATCGCCTCGTCAATCAAGAGTTGGGCAGCATTTGACACCATGAAATATTGCTGGTAAATGCGGAGCAGTTCTCCATTTTTATCAGAATCATCAGGATAGAGAAAGAGCGTTAGGTTCTTTTGGATAGCTGTCTTGTCAAAGCTGATGCCATCAGTGATGAGGTCAGTGTCAACTTGTTTAATGTCAAAGAGATTGAGATAATTCTTGGTCTCTTTTTTATAGCCCAGAACAGCCATGCGTTTGAGGGTTGACGTCAGGGTAAAGTTAGCAAATGGCACCTCATAGCTGATATCGGTTGGGATTAACCAGCTGTCATCCTCAATCCAGAAGTTTGGTTGTGCATCTTGTTGATTATCCTTAAAGACTTGTTGGAAGAGCCCGCAGTGGTAGTTGAGACCAACGCCCTCACCGTTAATGCCAAGTGTTGAGATAGAATCGATAAAGCAAGAGGCCAAGCGACCCAAGCCGCCGTTACCAAGCGATGGTTCTGGCTCGATGTCTTCGATGGCGCTGATGGATTTGCCAGCAGCTGCTAGTTCAGCTTTGATACTGTCGTAGATACCTAGGTTAATTAGGTTGTTGGACAGGAGTTTTCCGATGAGAAACTCGGCTGAGATGTAGTAGACCTTACGCTTGCCATCGTTTTTAGGCAAGTCCTTGCTCATGTCTTTGACGTAGTTGAGCAAATGGGTGTAAATGTCCTTGTCAGACAATTGTTGTAGCTCTTGTGCAGTTTTGTTCTTGATATAGCTTGTAAAATTAGTCATTCTGTTCATTACCTCGTTGATACAATAGTGTAATCTTTTTCAAAAACTCTTTGTGTTCAGGGGTTAACTCTTCTGGCAACATCCGCCATTCCCAGTTGCCACCAACGGTTGACGGCAAGTTCATTCTGCTATCAGCCGGTAGATCGAGAATATCTTGCATGCTGGCAATGGCTGTATTGCTAACGGTCGCAAATAGCGTGCGAAGCATGGCGCGACTGATGTTCTCCTCATCGCGACGGTTGATGTAGCTGTTAACATAGTCTTTTTGCTCTTGAGTTAGGTTGTCGTACCAGCCGTTGACCACTTCGTTGTCATGAGTACCTGTATAAGCAAGGCTATGCGCAATGCAACGATGTGGGCTGTCTATGCTTTGCCCAGTTGTGTCGAAAAAGCCAAATTGCAGGATTTTCATGCCTGGGAAACCACAGTCTGCGAGGAGTTTCTTCGCACGGTCGTCGATATAACCCAAATCTTCAGCGATGATGGGTAAATTGTCTCCCAATGCTTCTTTTACAGCAGCAAAGAGGGCATAGTTAGGACCCGGATGCCACTTGCCATCATTGGCGGTTTCACCATCTCCATCGATTTCCCAATAGTCTGAGAAACCTTTGAAGTGATCAATCCGTAAATAATCATAGAGCTTAAAGCTCTCACGAATGCGGTAAATCCACCAAGCATAGTGGGTTGCTTCATGCGTCGCCCAGTCGTAAATCGGATTGCCCCAGAGCTGACCATCCGTGCTGAAATCGTCGGCTGGGCAACCTGCTAGAAAGAGGGGACGGCGTGCCTCATCCAACTTAAACAATTCTGGTTGTGTCCAAACCTCTACGCTATCCGCAGATACATAAATCGGCATATCCCCGATGATGCTGATGTGGTGTTCATTAGCATAAGCCTTTAGCCTGGCCCATTGGCTGAAAAAGAAATACTGCGTCGCCTGATGGTAGGCGATAACATCTGCCAGCTCTTCACGATAGCGGTTCAGGCTACTTTCTTCCCGTAAAATAGCAGAGCTATCCTCCCATTCTTGCAAGGCACGATTGCCAAAATGCTCTTTCAGAGCCATAAACTCTGCATAGTCAGGTAACCAAGATGCCTGTTCTTCTAGAAAGGCTTGATAGACTGATGTGACCTTGTCATCTGCGAGAAAGGCTTGCACAGCTTTTTCTAGAATCGGACGACGAGCTTCAAAAATTTGCGCATAATCAACCCGAGAAGGATTATCGCCAAAGTGAGCATCAGCATAGTCAGCTTTTTCCAACCAGCCCTCAGCTGCCAACAGGTCAAGATCAATCAGGTGCGTGTTCCCAGCGATGGCTGAAAAGGACTGATAAGGGGAGTCACCGTAGCTTGTCGTGGTCAGAGGTAAAATCTGCCAATAGGTCTGCTTGGTCTCTACAAGGAAGTCCACAAAATCATGAGCAGCCTGCCCGAAGGTCCCCACACCGTAAGGACTAGGCAAAGAAGTAATGTGCATTAAAACACCGCTTGCACGTTTGTCCATCATAAGTTCTCCTTTAGTCATGATAAGTCTAGTCTAACGCAACCGATTGCGTAAGTCAAGTCTTTTCTTAAAAATCTTAAGAAAAATTAGCGATTGTTACCAAAAGAAATCACCGATAAGTGACAACGGTGACTTCTTTTTATAGCTCGTTTAACTGGTTGAGGCAGCGTCACTTACTCGCCTCGCCTGCCTCAAACCGGATTTTATGTGCTTATTTTTCTCACTCTGCTTATGCGGCGGATTGGTTGAGTAAGCACATCAGCCGCAGTGGTAGCAGAAACGTTTTATCTCTTGTTTCAGGGACAAGACGTTAGCGATACAGGTCTCGAACACTTTCCCTTTCCTTTAGATTAAAGGGGACAATGACTTCTGTTGACGGTTGTTGCCTATCCTCGATAATATCTAGCAAGCGGATGAGACTTGTTTGTCCGAGTTGGGCAACATTGATGTCAAACGTTGTTAAGTAGGGATGAAGCATTTTTGAAAAAATCGAGTTATTGAAGGAAATTAAGGAAAGATCATCCGGAACACGCAAACCATAGAAGGATAGAAACTGAATGACTCGGATAGAGAGCAAATCACCGATGACAATCAGACCTGTGATTTTTTCTCTCTGTATCGTTTCAATGAGCAAATCTAAGGTTGCTGGATCTTTCCGGTCAAAGAGCAAGATGGGTTGAACTGGCAAATCGAGTTGCTCAATAGCCTGCTGGTAGCCTCGGTAACGGTCAAGACAGACACGGCTCGTTAAATCATCTGTGACAAACAATAGTTTTTTGTGTCCTTTGCGTTGAAGGTGTTTAACAGCCTCTTCCCCCATCAATTGGTTGTCATTGTCAATCGAAATTAAGTTTGGATCTGCCTCTATCGGTGTTCCGACAACCACAAATGGAATGTTATGGCTGCTTAAATAATGTTGAACAGGGTCATCTTTTTCAGAGTATAGGATTAAAAACCCATCAGCTCTTTTTTGGCGGTACATCAGTTTCACCTGTTCAGCTAAATCTTCAACGGAATTACTGGTGGCAATCGACACCGTAAAGCCCTGTTGTTTGGCTTGATCGTTTATTGCCGTCAAAATTTCCATGAAAAAGGGTTCGCTAACCCGATCAGGGGTGGTCAGCGGTGGCAAAACAACCCCCACACACTGAGTCAGTCCGCTTGCCAGCATCTGGGCGGCCCGATTGGGCACATACCCCAAATCGTCCATCGCTTGGCGCACACGTTCTTTTGTTATTTGAGAAATAGCAGAGCTGTCTTTCAAGACTCGGCTGACTGTCGAAGCATTTACACCAGCCCTCTTTGCCACATCCTTAATTGTTACCATAATCATGAACCTCCTGATGCTTATTTTACCTTATTTGAGAGGGGTAATGCAACCATTTGGTTCAGCTATTAAGAGATTAGTTTCAAGCAGAATGCGTCCCAAGCCTCCAGTTTCATCTGGTCGAGGTCTTCAGGGAGAACAGTGTTGGCGATAATAAGCTCATCGATGCCAGCAGGTAGCGAGAGGTGCTGAACCTGATCAGAGAGGTTAACGACCACAAGATAGGTACTGCTCTGCCATTGACGAGTATAGGCGAAGACTTGATCAGGCGTATCGAGGAGGTTG
This sequence comes from Streptococcus sp. E29BA, assembly GCF_041807805.1. Lineage (NCBI taxonomy): Bacteria > Bacillati > Bacillota > Bacilli > Lactobacillales > Streptococcaceae > Streptococcus > Streptococcus sp. E29BA. The sequence goes on along the minus strand of NZ_JBGTZA010000045.1, from coordinate 1,747 downwards.
TAATCGCCGTAAATCAGCCAGTCAGCCTCTAGGCGCAAGCGAACCAGCTGTTGGTAGGTGTAAAAGATCGACTGCTTATCCGCCAGTGCCTGAGCGACGTTGATGGTCTGGTGGTTAGGGTTGATAGGTAGCCAGGGCTGCCCTGTGGTGAAGCCAGCCTGTTGCCCAGCTGTCCACTGCATTGGCGTGCGGGCATTGTCACGACCAATCATGCGAATCTGGTCAAGGGTAACGTCATTTGACTGGCCAGCCTGTCTAGCTTCTGTCAGGTAGTTGAGGCTTTCGATATCGTTGAGCTGGTCAACAGTTGTGAATGGGAAATTCGTCATTCCAATCTCTTCCCCCTGATAGATGTAAGGTGTTCCCCGCATCAGATGAAGCAAGATAGCGAAGGCTTTAGCTGATTTTTCACGGTAAGTGCCCGTATCTCCCCAGATAGAGAGGATACGTGGCAGGTCGTGATTGTTCCAAAAAAGCGAGTTCCACCCCTGTCCGACAGGCAACTCGGTTTGCCAACGTGACAGAACGGTTTTTAGTTTAGGGACATCAAGTTTGGTATAATGCCACTTGTCTTTATCTGTTTCGTGCTGGAGACCGATGTGTTCAAACTGGAAGACCATGGACAGCTCCTTGCGGTCTGGTGCAGAGTAGAGTTTCGCCCGTTCAGGATTGGCGCCCCAGGTTTCTCCTACTGTCAGTAAGTCTGGGTCGGTCAGGCAGGCTTGGTGCATTTCCTGCAAATAGTCATGGAGCTTGGGACCGTTGTTGCCAATGAGTTGGTCAGGGACTTTGCCAATCATGTCGATGACGTCCATCCGAAAACCTGAAATGCCCTTGTCAATCCAAAACTGCATCATCTGGTAAATCTTTTGACGCAATACGGGGTTTTCCCAATTGAGGTCAGGTTGCTTACGACTGAAGAAGTGGAGGTAGTAGGCTTGAGTTTGCTCGTCATAAGCCCACGCAGAACCGCCAAAAACTGAACTCAGTTCATTTGGCTCATTTGCCCAGATGTAAAAGTCGTGCTCAGGACTATCTGGTTGCTGACGGGCTGTCACAAACCAAGCGTGCTCATCGGAGGTATGGTTGACCACCAAATCCATAATAATGCGAATACTACGTTTTTTGGCTTCAGAAAAAAGTTCTTCCATGTCCGCCATGCTACCAAATTCTGCTGCAATGGCTTCGTAGTCAGAAATATCATACCCATTATCGTCCATGGGACTTTGGTAAACAGGTGAGAGCCAAATGGCGGTGATGCCAAGCTCTTTTAGGTAATCTAACTTGCTGATGATACCCGGTAAGTCACCGATACCATCACCGTTACTGTCCATAAAGCTCTTGGGATAGATCTGATAAACAGTGGCACGGTGCCACCAGCGTTCAGTCATGAGATTTTCTGTCATGAAAGGTCTCCTTTAAATTATGATTTGATGCCATTATAACTTTTTTTTGCCAACTAAGCAAACGGTTGCGTGAAAAAGTTAGTTCCTAAGTGACAAAGAAGAGTCGTAAGGGTTAATTCGGAACTAAATTTTTTTTAATTTTTTCAAAAAAACTACTTGACATTTTGAGCAAGCGGTTGCATAATAGAGGTATCATTATCTGTTTAATACTGTAATGCCCCGTTACCGCAACAATTCAGATAAAAAGAAGAAAGAAGGAATGACATGACAACATTAAAACTGAACAGCCTTTACAAGAAGTACCCAAACAGTGACTTCTACTCTGTTGAGGACTTTGATTT
>NZ_JBGTZA010000044.1:0-12585 GCF_041807805.1 Streptococcus sp. E29BA | reverse complement strand
TTCCATATGAGTCTTTCTAATGTGAATTTAGTCGCTTTTCATTATAGGTCATATGGGCTTTTTTCATACTCAAAAAGGCTCCATAATCTCCGAGGTGGATTTAACCACTACAAAAATTATAGAGCCCTTTTTTATATGATAAGGATTATTCAGCCCATTCTCCGCCACGGAAGATTGGAACACGAGTGCCGTCGGCCTTGATGCCGTCGATGTCCATGTGTTCAGAACCGATCATGAAGTCCACGTGAGCGGTTGAGCGGTTGAGTCCAGCTTCCTTGAGCTGTTCAGGGGTCATTTCAGTGCCACCCTTGATGGAGAAGGCGTAGGCTTGACCGATAGCCAAGTGGTTAGAGGCGTTCTCATCGTAGAGGGTGTTGAAGAAGGTCAGACCTGACAATGAAATTGGGGTCTTGTGGGGTACCAGAGCCACTTCACCAAGGGCACGGGCACCATCGTTTTCTTCCACCAAGCGTTTGAGGGTTTCTTCACCTTTTTCAGCCTTAACGTCAACGATTTGACCGTCTTTGAAAGTAAAGGTCATGCCTTCGATGACAACACCAGCGTAGCTGAGTGGTTTCGTTGAGGTCACAACACCATCAGCGCGACGGTAGTCAGGCGCACAGAAGACTTCCTCAGTTGGCATGTTGGCGATGAATTTCTCACCTTGGGCATTGATAGATCCTGCAGCTTGCCAGCTGTGGTCTTTTGGCATACCAAGGACAAGGTCAGTGCCGGGAGCAGTGTAGTGGAGGGCGTCAAACTGTTGCTCGTTGAGCCAAGCAGCGCGTTCTGTCAAGCGAGCTTCGTGCTCGTCCCAAGCCTTAACAGGGTCATCCTCGTAGATGCGGTTCATCTTGAAGAAGGCATCCCAGAGAGCATCAACCTGCTCTTCTTCGCTCGCTAGGTCTGGGAAGACCATAGCCGCCCATTCTGGACTAGCAGCAGAGGCCAAGTTCCAGCTGATTTTGTTGGCTTGGCTAGCATTACGTTGCTCTTCGAGGGCGATAGCCATAGCTTTCTGAGCTGTTTGAATGCGGTCTGGGTTAACCCCACCGTAAGCGTTAGGGTCAGATGATAGGATAACTAAGCGGCTAGCTTTTTTACTGAGCAAATAGCGAGAGCGTTCAACGATGTAGCCTGGTACATTTTCCAAACGCTCAATGTCAGCATGGAGCAGACGTTGGCGAGAAATTTTGTCATCAACGAAGTCTACAATAACTTCAGCAGCTCCCTTGGCGTAAGCTTCTTCGGTCAAGAGGCGGGCGAAGGCAACATGCTCAGCAGCAATTGAGATGATGAGGGTATGCCCTTTTTGGACGTTAACGCCTTTAGCAATCAAGAGCTGGGCGTATTTTTTCAGGTTCTGGTCAAAATTTGGTAAAACCATAAGTGTCTCCTTTTCTTTTTATGACCTTTCTACTTTACCATATTTTCTGATTTTTCACAAGAATTGATGAAAAGAACATGTTAAACACAAAAAACATGCTGTAACAACTTTTACATGGTTAGCTCTATTGGCACTTGCCTTGATTTTTGATTGGCAGTTGCAAAAAATTCCCCTCAACTCAGTGAAGGGAATCTACATTACACATTTAAGACCTTATCTAAGAAATCTTTGAGACGTGGGTGTTGTGGGTTGTCAAAAAGTTGCTCTGGGGAGCCATCTTCGAGGAATTGACCGCCGTCTGTAAAAATCACACGGTTGGCCACCTTTCTAGCAAAGCCCATCTCGTGAGTGACAATTAGCATGGTCATACCTTGGTCGGCCAAATCTTTCATAACATTGAGCACGTCGCCAACCATCTCAGGGTCAAGAGCAGAGGTTGGCTCGTCAAAGAGCATGATGTCTGGATTCATAGCCAGACTACGTGCAATGGCGACCCGTTGCTTTTGACCGCCTGACAGGCTGTCTGGGTAGGCATCTGCCTTATCGGCCAATCCAACTTTTTCCAAAAGGTCGTGACCGACCTTATCAGCCTCGTTTGAGCTCAGCTTGCCTAATTCGACAGGGGCAAAGGTGATGTTTTCAATCACGGTCATGTGAGGGAAAAGGTTGAAGTGCTGAAAGACCATGCCGATGTTCTCCCTTGCCTTGTCTACATTAGTGGCTTTGTCGGAGAGGTCAAAGCCGTCCACAATCACCTTGCCACTCGTAATGGTCTCAAGCAGGTTGAGGGTGCGCAGGAAGGTTGATTTGCCAGATCCTGACGGACCGATGATACATACCACATCACCTTCGTAGAATTGGGCAGTGATGCCTTTTAGCACCTCGTTATCACCATAGGTTTTGTGCAAATCTTGCACATCAATTTTTAATTCTCTTGTTGTGGTCATGGCTTAGTTCCTTTCCAGTTTCTTGGCTAGTCTGGTCAGTAGGGTAATGATGACCAGATACATCACTGCTAGTATAGCATACATGCGGAAGGATTGGTAGTTTCTGGCGATGATGATCTTCCCTGTTTGGAAGAGTTCAACCATTCCGATGGCTGAGATGATGGTCGTGTCTTTGAGTGAGATGACAAACTGGTTGATGAAGTTGGGTAACATGAGTTTGGTGGCCTGTGGCAGGATGATTTTCTTCATGGTGGTTCCGTAGGAAATGCCTAGGCTACGAGAAGCCTCCATCTGACCAACAGGTACGGCTTGAATGCCTCCGCGGACGATTTCGGCAATATAAGCTCCGCCATTGAGCGTTAGCGCAATAGTACCAGCCACAAAGTCGTTAATGGGACTCTGCTGACCGGTCAGGCTCTCAAGGAGATTAGGTATGCCCCAGAAGATAAAAGCGGCGACAATCATGAGGGGAATGCCTCGTACGACGTCGACGAAGATAGCTGAAAGGATGCGTAGAGCCTTTATAGGGCTGACGGACATCATACCGACGATGATGCCGACCACAGTCGCTAAGGCAAAAGAGATCAAAGCCAGAGACAAGGTTGCCCAAAGCCCAGATAGGAGTTGCTTGTAATTGTTGCTAATCAATCCGGCGATGGTAGTCTCGTTAACAGCTGATGCGGTTGTGCTGGTTTCGCCCAGATACTTGGCAATAATTTTGTCGTAGTCTCCGTTAGCTTTGAGGGCGGCTAGCCCATTGTTGAACATGGTGATGAGTTCGGGGTTGCTGCCTTTTTTGACCGCAAAACCATACTCACCTGATGGCTCGCCTGAGATTGGGGTAGCAAAGTTTCTGCCTTGGGTAATAGCATAGCGGAGAACCGCTTCATCGTCCATTAGAGCATCTAAAGCGCCAGAATTGAGGCTGTCATACATGGCTGAGGCTTCATCAAAAGCCTTGAGGGTATAGCCGTATGTTGTTTGATTTTCTTCTAAAAACTTGTAGGACGAGGTACCATTTTTGGCGCCGACAGTTTTACCAGTCAAGTCCTCGTAAGTAGAGATATTGCTTCCGTTTTTTACCGCCAGCAAAATGTTTGAGGTGTAGTAAGGGTCGGAGAAATCAAAAATTTCTCGCCGGGCATCGGTGATGGACATGCCAGCGATGACGGCATCAGCCTGACCGGCTTGAACCGTATTGAGGGCGGCATCGAAACCTGGGTTGCTGATGGTAATCTTGAAGCCCTGTTGATCAGCGATAACCTGAATTAGCTCCATGTCAATGCCGACATAGTTGCCCTTGTCGTTTTGGTATTCAAAGGGTGCAAATGATGAATCACTGACGATGTGGTAATTCGATTTGATCGGTTTTGCGATAGTGTCATCTGCAGCAACGAGTCCACCAGATAAAATCACAAGAAATGTCATAAAAAGTGACGTCATAAAAATTAAAAATCGCTTCAAAGTTAGCCTCCTTGGTTAGATATAGGGCTATTATAACAAGATTTTTTCTGTCAGTCAATAAACGATTTTAATTGATGTTAGTTTTTTTTACATTATAAAAATTAGAGTCTCGATAGATTTGATTTCAAGTCAGTCAAATAGTTTCTGATGTGGTAAAATAGGATAAAAGAAGAAAAAGGAAAAGCATAATGATTGACCGTAAATCCGATAATCAATTCAAATTAGTCTCCAAATATTCCCCATCAGGTGACCAGCCGCAGGCCATTGAGCAGCTGGTGGATAATATCGAGGGAGGCGAAAAAGCTCAAATCCTCATGGGAGCAACGGGAACGGGCAAGACCTACACCATGAGTCAGGTCATTGCTCGTGTTAACAAACCAACGCTTGTCATTGCCCACAACAAGACCTTAGCTGGTCAGCTTTACGGCGAGTTCAAGGAATTTTTCCCTGATAATGCTGTGGAGTATTTCGTGTCCTACTATGATTACTACCAGCCTGAGGCTTATGTGCCATCCAGCGATACCTACATCGAAAAGGATAGCTCGGTCAATGACGAAATCGACAAACTTCGTCACTCGGCGACCTCAGCTCTGCTGGAGCGTAATGATGTTATCGTGGTGGCCTCAGTGTCCTGCATCTATGGTTTGGGGTCCCCCAAGGAATACTCGGACAGCGTGGTCAGTCTGCGTCCTGGTCAGGAGTTGTCTCGTGATGACTTGCTCAATGCGCTGGTGGATATTCAGTTTGAACGCAATGACATCGACTTTCAGCGGGGGCGGTTCCGTGTGCGGGGTGATGTGGTGGAAGTCTTTCCAGCTAGCCGAGACGAGCATGCCTTTCGGGTCGAGTTTTTCGGTGATGAGATTGACCGTATCCGTGAAATCGAAAGCCTGACAGGGCGGGTGCTGGGTGAAGTTGACCACTTGGCTATCTTCCCAGCCACCCACTTCGTGACCAATGAAGACCACATGGAGCAGGCCATTGCCCAAATCCAAGATGAGCTTGAAGAGCAGCTCCGCCATTTTGAACAAGAGGGTAAGCTCCTCGAAGCCCAGCGGCTCAAGCAGCGGACGGACTACGATATCGAGATGTTGCGGGAGATGGGCTATACCAATGGCGTGGAGAACTACTCTCGCCACATGGATGGACGACAAGAGGGCGAGCCGCCTTATACACTTCTGGACTTTTTCCCAGAGGATTTCCTCATCATGATCGACGAGAGCCACATGACCATGGGGCAAATCAAGGGCATGTACAACGGTGACCGCAGCCGCAAGCAGATGCTGGTCGACTATGGCTTCCGCCTGCCATCGGCTTTGGACAACCGCCCACTTCGCCGTGAGGAGTTTGAGAGCCACGTCCATCAGATTGTCTATGTATCGGCGACCCCTGGCGACTATGAGATGGAGCAGACCGAGACCGTGGTCGAGCAGATTATCCGACCGACAGGGCTGCTGGATCCCGAGGTGGAGGTGCGTCCGACCATGGGGCAGATGGATGATTTGCTGGGTGAAATCAATAGCAGAGCAGAAAAAGGGGAGCGGGTCTTTGTCACCACGCTAACCAAGAAAATGGCAGAAGACCTGACCGACTACCTCAAGGAGATGGGGGTTAAGGTCAAGTACATGCACAGCGACATCAAGACCTTGGAGCGGACGGAGATTATCCGTGACCTGCGACTGGGTGTCTTTGATGTGCTGATTGGAATTAACCTGCTGCGTGAAGGGATTGATGTGCCAGAGGTGTCGCTGGTCGCTATCCTCGATGCGGATAAGGAAGGCTTCCTGCGCAATGAGCGTGGTCTCATCCAGACCATCGGACGGGCAGCTCGTAACGCCGAAGGCCATGTCATCATGTATGCCGATAAGGTGACCGAGTCCATGCAACGGGCTATGGATGAAACCGCCCGCCGCCGTCAACTCCAGATGGTTTATAATGAGAAGCACGGCATTGTCCCACAAACCATCAAAAAAGAAATCCGCGACCTCATCGTCATCACCGAGTCTGCTAAGGGTGAGGTGGCAGAAGAGACCGTGGACTACTCGGCTATGAATAAGACCGAACGGACAGCCGCCATCAAGAAACTGGAAAAAGAAATGCAAGCCGCCGCAGAACTCCTCGACTTCGAACTGGCCGCCCAAATCAGGGATATGGTGCTAGAGTTGAAAGCGATGGGGTAAATAAGGTTTACGGGAGAATGAGATGACGAAAGAAATAACAGAATTAGAATATTATGCTAACTTGATGACAAAAATTAGCCATAAAAAATATGAGTATTACGTTGTATCAAGGATTATACATTTATTAGATGATTTTGAGATAGAGTTCACAACTCAGTAAGTTGTTAGAAAACCCAATGGGAATTATCTCATGGATTTATTTTTCCCGCAGTTCAATATCGCGGTTGAGATAGATGAACCATATCATATAAAAAACTTTGAACTTGATAAATATAGAGAAAAAGAGATCATAAATCTTACAGGAATAACTATAAAACGAATTACTATAACTGACTTATACGATGTTGATGAACAAATCAAAAGGCTGGTTCAAGAGATAAGAAATTGTAAAAATTCCAAGATTAAAGCAAATCAGTTTATGCCCTTTCAATTTGACAAGCGATTTGATGTACAATAATGGATTGATAGAGGAAAGTTGAAAGTTACAGATAATGCTAAATTTAGAACGCATGTAGATGTTTTGAAATTATTTGGCAAAGACTATAAAGGTCATCAGAGAGCAACTTGGAAAATTTTAGAAAATACGCAAGTTTGGTTTCCTAAACTTTATAGCAACAGGGATTGGACAAACGAATTGATTGATGATGTGAAGATTATTCAAACTAAAAATGATGGAATAATGTTAATTGAAAATATAGTTAAAAATTCTATAGTTTTTGCACATCAAACGGATGTGTTCGGAAAAACGTATTATGTATTCAAGGGAGTTTTTGAATGTGTTAAGGCCGATTCTGAGTCCATTGAGTACAATAGAGTATCTGAAGTATTAGATTTAAAAACGTTTTTATAACATGATTAGATATTTTAAGTTAGTTAATTCTTTACAAAATTTAGGGTGGGTAGAATTTTTATTTGTGGAGTAATTAATCAAAAGTATAGAGCAGCTAAGTTTAGATTCCAGATAGTAAAAAACTAGATGCCTGTTTTAAATAGTTAACTGGCTGCCCAAATCAGGGATATGTTATTGGAGTTGAAAGCGATGGGGTAGGGATTCGTAATGTTGCGCAAATTGATGTTTATCGCCACAATTCCCCGTTGACACCAAACGTAAAATCTGCTACCCTATAAAGGTTGATGATTACAATTTTAGAAGGAGACCTCATGTCTGAAACCAAAATCATCAAAATCGCAAATGCTGACCCATCGGCTTTAGGGCTGTTTGGCTTAGCTATTGTTACTCTTGTTGCCTCTTCTCAAAAACTAGGCATCACGCAGGGGACGTCGTTGGTTATCCCGTGGGCCATCTTCCTCGGTGCCTTTGCCCAGCTCTTTGCCTGTATTCACGATGCTAAGCGCCAAAACCTCTTTGGGACGACGGCTTTTGGTGCCTACGCCCTGTTCTGGTTTGGCGTTGCTATGAGTTGGATGACCCAAAACGGCGTTTTTGGGGCTAAAATGGCAGAGCTGGCTGATGTGAAACAGTTGAGTTTTGCTTTTCTGGGCTACCTGATTTTCACGCTGGTGATGACCCTAGCTGCGACTGAGACCAATAAGACTTTACTGACCATCTTTGTCTTGATTGACCTTCTCTTCATCGGTCTGACCCTTTCGACCTTGGGCATCGCAGAGCATGCCATGCATAGCTTAGCTGCCTATAGCGAGCTGGCGATTTCAGCTGTGTCTTTCTATGGCTTTGTGGTTAATATTTTAAACGGTCACTTCGGTTACCAATTTTTACCATTTGGTAAACCGCTAGGTATCTTTAAAAAATAAAAGCAGGACCTATTGGTCACTGCGACGACTTATTTTATAGAAAATAGGGAATAAATAATCAAATGAGGACTGGATCATGTCCTCGTTTTTTGTGATAAAATCTATTTTATTGATGTTAAGTGAAAGATTTAGAAAACATAAAATGCTAGGATTCCCAATATAAGCATGTGGATAGGGTAGAAGAGATACTGGGCTATCTGGGTAGGTTTAGATTTGTAGCCAGCTCTGCCATTGTACAGCCAGATAAAGGCCAGTGCCAAAGGAGCATAGAGTTGAGGCGACAAAAATGAGAAGCCAAAGTGTTGAAAGAGCAGGGGGAGGTTTTCCCAGCCGTTGGCACCAAGGTAGGAGAGGTTGGCAAGTCCTAGATTGACCAAGAGGAGGGTGAACAGTTGACCGAGGCGGTGTGACCATGTGGTGCCTCGGAATAAGTAGTATCCAAGAACAGTTATTACACCAAGACCGCGGTAATCGGTATCGAGAAATTGGGCGAGGTTGTAAGCGATAGCAGTGATCAGGATACCGCTAGCTAATGCGCCCCATTTTGGCAAGATTTGACGGCTTTGGTCAACCAGCCAGATGGTTATCAGGCTGATAACAAATGTCCAGATAACATTCTGAAAGGGGGTATAGCCCCAGGTGCCCTGTAACATGAGATGAAAGGGGAAATCGGAGATGACCGCGAGGGCAGATAATCTTAAAAGATACCGGCGGAAATCTTTGGTGTAGCTGTAGCCTTCTACGATTAAAAAAGCAAAGATGGGAAAGGCTAATCGTCCGATGTAGCGGAGCCACAGAAATTGTGGGAAAAAGACCGCACCTGTGTGGTCAATAAGCATGATTATCATAGCGATGAAGCGCAAGGAAAAGGCGGAGAATCCTTTGAAGGTGTGTGGCATGGTTACTCCTTTCGAGAAGAGTTACGGATTAGATTATTTTTTATTGGTAAAAATGAGGAGTTTGCTAATGAAATAATTGCCAACCACAATCAGGAATTGGGCGATGACGCTCTCAATTTTATTGATCATGGCGAGGTCATGATGAACAAACTGACCAATCAGTTGCGGGTATTTATCAATGAAAATATAGGCCAATATCACATCGAGTGCAAGAGTGCCAAGTCGTGCCAGGAAAAATTTAACAAAACGTGCTTGCCAGCCCTGCTTATTTTGCCGAAAAACAAAGGTATCGTTGACTAAAAAGGCAAAGATAATAGCAGTCATGTTAGCAATAACCGCTGAGTGCAAAGCCGTTTGTTTTAGAAATTCAAATAAAGCAAAGCGGATGCTGAGGTAGACAAGGGTGGTCAAGACACCAAAGAAGAGGTAGCTAAAAATCTCGTTATTAAATAATTTTTTCATACTCAGACTATACCAAAAAAACTAAAAATATGCTACAATAAAAACGTTCGTTTACGGACCCTCGGTGCTTATTTCCCTTTCGCCGAGCATATTAGATGCGGGAAAGCCGCTAAAGGAGAAAAGAAATGAAAAAATTGACAGTTACTGACTACACGCACATGGCTATCGTTGCTGCTATTTATGTTGTGTTGACCATTACACCACCGTTTAATGCCATCAGCTACGGTCCGTACCAGTTTCGGATATCAGAGATGATGAACTTCTTGACATTTTTCCATCGGAAATACATCATCGCTGTTACTGCGGGTGTTGTTATTGCCAACTTGTTTACTTATGGCTTGATTGATGTGGTTGTAGGGGGCTTATCGACCTTAGTTTTCGTTGCTCTGGGAGTTATGCTATTCAAAAAATACCAGAATGAGCGCGTTTTGGGTGGACTCTTTAATAAGGCATTTTTCTATTTTTCCTTATTTTTTGCAGCTAGCATGTTTACCATTGCAGCAGAATTGACTATTATTGCTGGAGCTCCCTTTTTCTTGACTTGGGTGACAACAGGTTTGGGAGAATTGGCTTCGCTTTTAATCGGGTCATTGCTGATTGAGCATTTGAGCCAGCGATTTGATTTGACCAAGTAGTCGATTTGGTAGTGAAGGATATCTTACCAGCCGGTAGATGTCCGTTTTATTTTGGAGGTTTTATGAAACGTTTGATTGAAAAAATGAGCATCCTATCCTTGTCGGTAATGCTGGTGTCAACCTTTGCAGTGTCGCCTGCCTTACCTGCCATGATTGCTTTTTTTGAGCCGTTAGGGATTTCTGGTGCTCAGGTTGAGTTTTTGATTACCGTGACGTCCTTAGCCATCATGGTTTCTCTGCTGGTTAATCCTTACCTAGAGGGCTATCTGCCTGAGCCGGTCATGATTAGTTTGGGATTGGTACTGATAGCTTGCGGCGGTAGTCTACCTTTGGTGACAAGGTCTTACGTGCTGATTTTCTTAGGACGGTTGATTCTTGGAACCGGTCTTGGGTTTATCAATGCGCGAGCCATCAATATTATCAGTAGTCACTATGATGGTCAGGAACGTTTGCAAATGCTCGGCTTTCGAGGTGCAGCAGAAGTGCTCGGCTCAGCTAGTTTGACTGCATTGGTCGGGCTTCTCTTGCCTTTGGGCTGGACAGCCAGTTTTGCCATTTATCTGGTTGCCTTTCTTATTTTGGGGCTGTATCTGGCTTTTGTGCCAAAAACACAGCCCGGTCAGCGCCATCAAGATAGTGACGCAGATGTTCGTTTGCCGAAATCACAGTGGCGACAAGCCATCTTTTTAGGTCTTATAGCGGGTTTTGTTATTCATATCAATACCATGCTGACCCTGAAAATTCCATTACTTGTTGAAGGGCTTGGTCTAGGGACAGCAGCCCAGTCGAGCAGAATCATCAGTGCTATGATGCTGATGGGAATTTTGGCAGGGCTCTCGTTTAGCTTTCTGGTACAACGATTAGGTCGCCAGTTGCTGGGTTTGTCAGTTCTTCTTTTTGCTGGATTAGTGTTGTTGGTTAGTTTGGGAAGTAGTCTTTTAGTGCTTGGAACGGGCGCCATCTTGTCTGGTTTTTGTTACAGCACTGTTCTCACTATCGTGTTCAATCAAGCCTCAGAAGGTGTTTCAGCTCGTCTATTGAATAAAAAGATGACTATTGTTTTGGTAGGCTGTAATCTTGGTGGAGCAAGTTCGTCGATTTTGCCAGCTTTTTTGGAACAAATTTTTCTAAATACTCAGACGATTGTGCTCATTTATGCTGTGCTGTGCTTACTCGCCGGTGTCTATCTATTAGCTCGTCCCTTGAAGCACTCTTAACTAGTCAGGTGGCTGGATGTCCAGCCACTTTTTTAGTGCGCCTAAATGGTTGCCGCACATAAAAAGCCTCTTCCGATATTCTCGGAAAAGGCTTGTTCTCAGTGATTTCCACTGAGAAATAGGGGTTTTTATTTGAGACCGTATTTTTTGTTGAAACGATCCACACGTCCATCTGCTTGCGTGAACTTTTGACGTCCAGTGTAGAATGGGTGTGAGTCAGATGAAATTTCCACACGAATCAGTGGGTAAGTTTCGCCTTCGAACTCAACAGTTTCTTTAGATGGTTTCGTTGAACCACTAAGGAATTGGTAACCAGTTGTTGTGTCAAGGAAAACAACTGGACGGTAGTCTGGATGAATGTCTTTTCTCATCGTAAAAAATCCTTTCTGCCATAGCCCTTTGTGAGCCATAGTTATTAACCATTACATTTTACCAAAAATAGCAGAGCTTGGCAAGAACTTTATCTTAAATTTCCCAAGAAATCTCATAAGCTTGATAAGGGTAATTTAAGCCATAGCCCAGCTTTTCAGCTAATTGGCGAGAAATGAGCGTATGGGCGTCCCATGACGGAGAGAGACCTTGCTCTAAGCATCGCAGGATGAGACGTGCAGCAACCACCGTTGCTAATCCCTTTAAGCGATGGTCTGGATGGGTGCTGATGTCGATTTCGATAGCGTCATCTGTTCGAGCATAAGAGGAAGCTCCTGCTACGACAGCGTCACCAAACCAGATAACCACGCCTAATCCATCTTTGGCATAAGCAGTTGCTGTCGGAAAGTTGCCGACCAAGTCACGCGACCACGGTTCTCTTAAACACTGGTCATAAGCCAAATCATTGAGATACTCTAAACGATAGCCATCAGGTAGGCCATCTGCCAAAATTCTTAACCTAGCTTGATCAAACTGATTCGCAATCATGGCATATCGGGTAAAACCGTGTGCTTTCTCTCCGTAATGATGCTCAATCAGGTTTGCCCATGCATCAGTAGTCGGTACTAGAATGATGTCTTGACCATGACAGTGTTCAACCAGATTGAGCAGTGGCTCTCCTGCCAAAAATCCAAAGGCACCAAATTGCCCGATTCGTGCCAAAACAGATTGAGGATTGTCTGACTGGTCACCCCCAGACATCACCCATCTGACAAGTTAAGCAAGCAGTTAGAAGCACTTGTTCCCACCCGTTAAACAAGTGAGCAATGCTTTCAGGTTTCTCCAAACGTTTAATCATCTTGTTTTCTCCATATTGAGGACAGTTGTTCAGCCATGAGACAAGCAGTGCCAGGTACTGTAGAGTGAACTTGTTCACCGCTTATTTCGCACTTTTTAGACTGGGAAAACTGTGTTTTATCCTGTCTATCGTTTTACAGAATAGTTCGTTTTCATTAACGAAGGATAAAAGTCCCAGTGGTGTAGGCAACAGGTTAACATCAACAAAACCACCTTGGTTGAGTAACCCATGTTAATCTGTCGATAAATAACTGCAACGATGTACTGACCCCCAAAAGTTGGACAAGAAATATTATTGAAAGGATTTAATTCTGTACTGCACAGGACTAAGTCCTTTTAATTTTGTTTTGATTCGTTTGTTATTGTAGTAAAAAATATAATCGCTAATTGCTTG
>NZ_JBGTZA010000043.1:0-12645 GCF_041807805.1 Streptococcus sp. E29BA | reverse complement strand
GCTCTCCAGAGCGATGTTGTAGGCAGGGTCATTGGACGTATTGACGATGTATTTCATGGCATTCTCCTTGTTAGAAAATAATGGATAGCACTTTCATTATAACAGATTTTAAGATGGCTGACCATCAAAAGGCTATCCCTTTTAACAATGTCGGTACGCTATTAATACTCCGATTACTGGCCGACCCCGCCACCGTCTCTAGCGACGAATCTCAACATCACCAAACATACTCTTTGCCCTAATCTGACGTAGAGATGCTGAATCTCCTAACTCTAGGCATCCGTTACTACCTGTCACACGACCCTCAAGCGTATCCACCTTGTACTCACCAAAAGCCGTCTCAACATCCAGATAAATGTCGTCTTTGTCATTGGTGGTCAATGTCATCTCAACATCCCCTGCCTGAGTTTCTACAACGATTTCTTTTGAAAAATCAACCTGATGTAGCTCAAAATCCCCACGTTGCCCTTTGGCAATCAGGCGTTCAAGCCTTACCGTCTCACAGGCTAAATCGCCATTGGTTAGAGTAGCTAGGATATTTTTGAGTTGACTAGTTTTCAGAGACACATCACCATTTTTAGCTTCAACGCTAATCTGGTCAAATTGCCCGGTATCTATTGCCAAATCCCCATTTTGCAACAGCACATCCAGCTGGTTGCCACTCGTTTGAGAAAGGTCCAAATCGCCATTTTTTATAGACAGACTAGCCTCTCCTAACTGGCAAGACTTAAGCAGGACATCACCGTTTTGCGCCGTCACAGACAAGTGTTCAGAAAAAATCTGTTCCACTCGAATGTCCCCTAATTGGCTATTTAACTGGATGTCTTGATAGTTAGCAGCTGGCAAAATCAGCCTGATTTCCTCATTGGAAAAGAAATGGTGACCGAATGACCCATGAAATCTGAAGCGTTCTTGCAATGGTTCAGTCTGTCTCAGTGAAACATGCTGGGCTTCTTCTGTGACTTCAATAACTGACCTTAATGATTCAGGAATTTTGAGCGTGATTTGTTCCACCGCATCCGTCATGAGTTTGATATCCAAGTCCAGCAGAGACAATGAAATCCTGTCAACAGCTGGCACACCAGAAGATGAGGACATTTCTTGCGGCACTTGAAAAAGAATCTCCTGCTCTTTTAGACCAACCAATAGCTCTTGTGCCACCAAACTGGGTTCTCCTAACTCAGCCAAGGCTTCCTTGTTATCAGCTAAATCAGATAAATATTCCTCAAAATAACCTAGAATTTCCTGGCGTTGCGCCTCACTCAAACTGCTTAGCTCAGTTGCTAATTGGGCTAAAAACATCTCTTTTGTCATCACCTAACTCCTTCCTTTAGCCATTGCTTCGATGCTGTGACTGTACCGTTCCCATTCTGCTTCCAAAAAAGCAAAGCGTTCCACACCTGTCGGTGTGCGTCGATAGTATTTTCGTTGCCGACCTTGATGGGACTCCGTGTAGGTCTCCAGATAGGCATTGAGTTCCATTTTCTTCAAAATGGGGTAGAGAGTAGACTCCTTGATAGGCGTCAGTTGCTTGAGTCGCTGGTTAATTTCATAACCATACGAGGGTTCCTTCGCGACAATGCCGAGCACTAAAAACTCGATAAGTGGCGAAGGAATCGGAAAATGCAAGACCATTTCGACCTCCATGTCTTTAAAAATTATATATGCTTTTTTTAAGTATATTTTGATTATAAACTGATTCCGTGAACTTGTCAAGCAAAAATTTAACTTTTCTGCACATGAACTATTAGTTGTGAGTAAACTGATTTGGGAAATCAAAAAAAGACCACATCTCTACTCCCACAACAGTGTGGCGGAGACGTGATCCTTATTATCTTTATCAATATGACAACTCTTTTCCCCTTCAGCACATTAACGGCAGAAAGTTCAATCAACACGAATAGATTCCCCTGCTGAATAAACCCTACGGATACCTTCCTTATCCAAGACAACACCATGGAGGACACCGCCATATACGGCGCCACCGTCAATGCCAATCTTGCCATCTTCTGTTGTCCAGATTTGGTCAAGGTAGTCCTGACGATCAAAAAGGTATTTGGTCGGTGTATGCCCAAAGACAATCCGCTTCCCTGTCTGGTTTTGCCCCTCGTGAAAAGGTTGGCGCAGCCAGACCTTGTCATAATCGGCTGTCTCACGCACATCAGGCAAACTCAAATCGATCCCCGCATGCACAAAGAGATACTCCTGCGTCTCATACAGATAGGGAAACTGCCGAATCTGGTCCACCATCTCAGCATACTGTCCTACGATCGCTACCGCATCCGACACAGGATCCACCTGCGCATCCAGCGGTCGTCCCAAGAGCGAATTGATGGTCGTATCTCCACCATTGCGCTGGTAGTGGTCATACCGCTCTGTCGGGTCATCTAGGTAACGTAGAAACATCCACTCATGATTGCCCATGAGACAGACTGCCCCCTCCTCACGCACCAACCGACAGACCAGCTCCAGACAGGACTTGCTGTCTTCTCCTCGGTCAATGAGATCACCTATAAAGACCAGCTGCTGGGTCGTTTTGTCCCATTTTTGCAACAAGTCGTGCAATAAGCTATATTTTCCGTGTACATCGCCAATGGCGAACAGTTGGTTTGTCATCTACTCTCCTTTTAACTCAACGGCATAACTCACTACTGACAAAGCATAAAGCGGAGCGGTTTCAGCTCGGAGGATACGAGGACCAAGACCAACCGTTTTTGCGCCTAGAGCGGTCAGCTGGTCGATTTCGGCTGGGGAAATCCCACCCTCTGGTCCGAAAACAAAGAGGAGCTTGTCGCCTGTTTGCATCTTGCTTAGGGCTTGGACAAGCTGGCTGGTCTCGCCCTGCTTGGCGGCTTCTTCGTAGGCGATGAGAACGTGGTCAAAATTTGTTAGTTGCTGGAGAAAGGCGGTCTTGGTTTCAAAGAGTTGGACTGCTGGGATACGATTGCGTTTGGATTGCTCAGCAGCTCCGAGGGCAATCTTTTCCAGTTTTTCAGCTTTTTTGGCAAGTTTTTTACTGTCCCATTTGACGACAGACCAGTCAGCAGGAAAGGCTTGAAGCTGGCTAGCACCTAGCTCGGTGACTTTCTGAGCCAGAAACTCCAGCTTATCTCCCTTGGGAAAACCAACCGCAACGGTGACAGAGACTGGAAGTTCGACCATATCTGCCAAGTCTTCGACCAGCTCAAAGGTCTGATCCTCTTTGCTGATGACCTTGGCACGGCGCTTGATGGCATCGTCAAAGACCAGCACCACCTCATCGTCTGACTGCAAGCGCATGACGGAAAACATGTGCTTGGCGGTCTCCTTTTCCATGATGGTCACCAGCCCCTCCTGCGGCGCTCTGCCATGTACAAAATACTGCTGCATCTAGCCTCCCACTACGCCTGAGCGATCGGCGGTTTTTTTGAAAATGCAGGCGTTCCACTCGCCTTGAATGAGCTGGGTCTCGAGGAAAAAGCCTACGCTCTCCGCACTGTCACGCACCATTTCCCACTTGTCAGCGATGATACCACTCATGATTAAGTAGCCCTCATCCTTGACCAGACGATAGGCATCGACAGTCAGATGGATCAGGATGTCCGCCAAAATATTGGCCACGATGACATCAGCCTCCTGCGTCACCCCTCGGAGCAGGTCTCCCGTGCTGACGGTAATGTTGGTCGTGGTCGCATTGAGCTGGATATTTTCCTCTGCTACGCGCACCGCCACCTCG
The DNA here is from genome assembly GCF_041807805.1 of Streptococcus sp. E29BA. NCBI lineage: Bacteria > Bacillati > Bacillota > Bacilli > Lactobacillales > Streptococcaceae > Streptococcus > Streptococcus sp. E29BA. The sequence goes on along the minus strand of NZ_JBGTZA010000043.1, from coordinate 8,930 downwards.
TCCAAGTCATAGGCAAAAATCTCCTTAGCGCCCAAGAGCGAGCTGGCGATAGAGAGCACCCCTGAGCCTGTGCCGACATCAAGGACGGTCTCACCTCCGCGCAAGACCTGCGATAGGGCAAAGAGGCTCATCTTGGTGGTCGGGTGGGTCCCTGTCCCAAAGGCCATCCCAGGGTCGAGACGGATCACCTTCTCTCCAGCGGTCGGCTCATAGTCTGTCCAGCTGGGCACAATGGTCAAATCGTGGGTAATACGGGTCGGCTCGTAGTATTTTTTCCAGTTGTCCGCCCAGTCTTCCTCGGCAAGTTCGCTACTAGCAAGAGTTGTTTCGCCGAGCTCAAGCCCAGCCGCCACCATCTCTGCTAACCCTGTCTGGATGCTGGTCTTAATAGCAGCCAAGTCCTGCGTGTCAGGATAGTAGCCTGTGATGGTCACACGGTCATCCTGTGCCACCTCTGGGATGATTTCACCAAAGAGGTCTTCCTTATCCAGATAGTCCCTGCTGTCTTCAATCATCACTCCCTGACTGCCCAGCTCCACCAAAAGATTGCTGACAGCCTCCTGCGCCTCACGGTCTACCGTGAGCGTTACTTCGTTCCATGTGGTCATGTGGAATACCTCCTATTATTTTTGGTGGAATATTATTTTTTCTTCATCAAATAGCTTTAAGATGAAATTATCTATCATTTCTTTGTCCTTATTGGTTTTAGCAAAAAAAATCTTGATACTAGTTCGAGTTCTAGAACGTAGCATGCGCTCCATAACCGATTCACTTCGGTCATTAAACCATACCCAATCTACTTCTGGAAAAATACCTTTTATATTTTTAGTAATATCCTTTGTTACTTCACTCTCCTTAAAATATCCCTTATTTATCAAATTAAATAAATTTGATAAAGCTGTTTTTACAGGATCCGGAAAATAAACAATCTCACTATCTTCTTTATTAATGATTTCTACAAGATGATTATATATAATCCCTTGATATTTAGGGAAGTCGTAAACGTCCACAAGCATGCATTGAATAACCGAATAATAATCTCCCTCTCTTATCCCAAATTCATCATATTTTGAAAACAACTCCCGAACATATTCCTGATGTGCTTTTCGGAGATAGGGAAAGAGAGAGACAAACAAATCACAATACTTCATTATCTCATATACATCATCATCGCTATATTTGATTTTTAATATATCATTTTCTAGCCTCTCTACATGAAGAAGATCACTTTCTTCCGCAATTGAACAAACATCTAACAGTTTTGAATACAGCCAAAACTTTTCTTTATATAATTGTAAATTCTTGTCAATGATGTCATTAATATGTCTGTTAACAATTCTTACCAATCTTTGTTTTAAGTTACTGTTTAACAAAATTTTGTTGTTAATTATAACTTTGATGATATCTTTTATTTCGGCAGATAAATCAAAATATAGAGCTTGTTTGTCTAGAATATCAATCACATCAGCTATGCTAGTATATTCAATAAATGGAAGAAACTTAAGAAACTGTTTATATTCATTGTAGCTATCAAGATTATCTAGGCGTTCTATTAGCTGTAGTTCCTTAATTCTATTGAAGATATATTGTGTCGCCTCATCGGTTATTTTTATAGCTTTAAACGAATAGTTACTTAAATACATCTTCAATATTTCAAAGTCGATATTAGGCAGAATAATTTTAAGATCCTCTAACCCCAATTCGCCAATCAAAGATGATACATCACCATTCTTCAAATAGCTATCAGGTTCATTATCAATATAAGAATTGTCATAACTAAGTAATAGTATTTCAAAATAACGATTAATTATAGCTTTATACGGCTTATATTGTTTAACACATATACAATTCAAATCTAAGAAATACTGTAAATTTTTAATTTCAAATTCTGCATTCCATAGGTGACTATTATATGAAGAACCACCTGTTCGGTATAGTGTGTGTTCATGTCTTACTTTATCAAATAAATCATTAATTATCTCTAGCTTTTTATCCAAAAAACTCATATTCAAAATGACGTCTCGGAAATATTCAAAAATTTTCTTATCATCTCCTGACGAAGAATCTATCATTTGCTGAGTTAGTTCATTTAAATCCTTATCAAAAACAGAGCTCTGGTAGTTTTTATCATCTTCTGAAAATATATGATGTATATGTTTAAAATTAAATTCACACAATAAAAACGTAAAATAGTCTTTATCTCGATAAGCATCGTTTGCCAGCTCTCTAAATTTAGCTTTAGCTAAAGAATACTCTTTTGATTTATACAATTTATAGGCAGGTTCAAGGTGGGTATTAACCCTTAAATTTTTAGAATCTACTCTCTCTAAATCAAAAAAGCCATTTAATAAAGATTTCGATTTTATTAAACCTTCAAGATAACTATGACCATTAATATTGAAATACTCTTTGTTATACCACCTATATGACCCATTAAAATTTATTGCCCGACTCTTCAAGCCAGAATACTTAGAAATATCTCTCGAATCAATAAAATTTAGTCTGTCCAAAAAAGAAAGTTGCTTCCATAAATCATCTGCACTTTCTACTTCTGAATACTTTGATTTAATAAGCGCTTCCAAAAAAGACTTAGTTTTCAAAAACAGAGCTTCACTTTTGTTATTATCGGTTGTTTCAGTATTAGTTACAATATCATTTGGATTCGATACAACAACAATACCTTTTTTCTTATAATAGTCTCTAATAATATCTGACGGGGCGTTAGGAGTATAAAAATAAGCTCTTTTAGCATCCGAGTTAAAATTGTTTTGTATCAACCTAAAAATCGAATTAAAGGTAGAATCTCCTAAAGAATAGCCAACAAATAACAATGTATGATTCATAATGACTGATTGAACCAATGTTGAAGTCATTGGAAAATTAACTTGATAATCTAGGTAATCGTCTTCCTTTAAGACAATATTTTTTTTCCTAAAATCCCCATGCATTTTGATCAAATACTTTTCAGAACGAGAATACGGAATATCTTTATCTTCAGCCACAACACTATACTTTAACAATCCATGTTCAAATTGTTGTTCGAGTAAAGAATCATAATTGGTAGTGATAATATGCTTTGGAGAAATTTTTTCAATTAAATGATGTAACTCGTTTGGAGAAAAAGTATTGTTTGTTTTAAAAATTTCTTCAATCTTTTTTATGTATTGATTTTGACCAAAAGTATCATAGTAATATTGTGCTACTCTTAAAAAATCTTTTGATTCCTGGGGGTCAATACCTAATTCGCCAGAAAGTTCATCAATTAATTCTTTCCAAGTGGGCAAATTAGAATTAGCTGAAATCCCTGCCCCCACAAACATTATTAAAGAATCGTCGCTTATTGCATTTTTTAGTTGTTTAATGGCTAAAATATCTTTTTCTTCCATTTCGCTCCTGCTTTCAAAAAAGTCTCAATACCTCGGATAACCATACCATTCTGTCTCCTGCAACTCCACTCTGCCTTGTTCAAACTCCTCCGCATTCCACACCATGGCAAATTCATCAGCGGTGTCATCGGCAAGGAAGTCCAATAGGTCGTCCATGCCTTGGTCGGCAGTGGCTTGGAGGAACTGGGAAAAGTGGGTCAAAAACTGTCGTGACATGCCTTTTTTCGGGTCAAAAGGCAAAGCGACCAGATAGTCCTCTGGGTCAAAGCTAGACTTGTCTGGGTGGTAGAAGAGGACAAACTCTTCCAGAGCCATTCCCTCATCATCTGCTCCGCTATGTTCCAAAGAAACGCCCTCGGGCAGTCCCGCTTCAAGGACAAAGCTGACCTCGACCGCATGATTTTTCTTGTCCCAGTCGATGGCAAAATCATAGGAAAAATGCTTGTCCAGCTCTTCCTCTAAAACGCTCAAAAATCCGTATTTGCTCATGTTTTGCTCCTTTTTCGGTTAAAAATGGGGTTACATTCTTCTTGTACTGGTAATTAAGCTAGCACATTCGTCTTTCAGCTGACAAATGGAGGGCATTGACCGCAATGATACAACCGCGTAGCGAATAAGGCCTACCTACTCCTCCTATCCTCTCTATTATACCATTTATTGAGCTCTCTAGCACCCGCTAATTGTTCAGCAACACAGCAAAAAAGATAGCGTTTGCAAAAAAACTTGGATATGCTATAATGAATAGTGAAAGGAGGTGCACAGAATGAAAAAATACCGTTTTATCATTGGTCTACTACTCGTTCTTGCCCTATCTGGGCTTGCACTTTTTGGAGGACGTCACTGGCAACAGCAGCGCTTTAACAAGGAGTTTAAAGAGCTAAACATGGAAATTATCACAGATATTCCAACCATCAGTGCCATTGGTCAGCAAGCAACACAGGCTTTTGAGAGTGAGCTTATCTTTTTCAGTCAATCTGATGAGACAAGCAGCATTCGCCAGCAGGTCGATTCCTATATCGACAACATAAAACCACAAAAGCAATCTCTGATAAACCAAGAATGGCTGGTCATCTACCCTCAAACAAGCAAGTCAAAGCTGGAAAACGTCCTTGCCTATGATTTGATTCAACGTATCTATCGCACCAAAGGACTAGACGTTCAGCTTTCAGACGAACAAACCGTCAAGCAGTTCTACGCTAAATCAGATGGATCACCCTTTACCCTCAACGACCTCATCAAGGACAAAGCTGGGTTCAGACAGCAGTTAGACAACCTGCTCTACAAATCCGAAGAACCGCAAGCCAAAGCCGCACGTACGGATTTATTGGCACAGTTTGAGACAGACGATTGGTCAACCATTTCTTTTACAGTTGAGGGACATGATCTCCTACTTGACAAAGCCATCTTATCCCTATCGCCCTTCTTACACTATCTCAATACCAGCTATTTCTCAGAGCAAGAGCTGCAACAACTGCAGGAGTTGGAAACCTCACGACAGCTGATGGAAGACGCCGAAGACACCGTGACCATTCAGTACAACTAAACAAGTAAAAGCACTGCTTCTAGCAGTGTTTTTTGGTATAATAGGGGGAAAGATAAGGAGAAAGCTATGGTACAACACACGATCATCGCAGAAGACAACGGTCGGGACAACATCACCGTCTATACCAAGGAACCTAGCGTCGTAACTGCAGCACATCGCTCAGACCTCAACGCCCTCAAACAATTACCCGAAGCACAAAAAGCTGGTATTTACATCCTCATTGGCGAAAATAAACGCTACATTGGACAAGCAGCTACATCCGTGTATACTCGTCTCCACCAACATGATAAGGAAAAAAATTGGTGGAACCAAGTCATCTTTTTTGGTCGAGAAGATGGGCATTTGGACAAATCTCAACTGGATTATCTGGAGGCTCTAATTATCAAAGAGTTTCGAGAAGCAGGATTTGAGCTAGAAAATGCTACACAAGGAAATTCTTCTTGGATTGATAAAATCAGCAAGATTCGTGCCGATAACATCTGGCATATTACCCAAAATGTCTTGGAAGAGGTCGCCAATATTCCACTCTTTGAGCTCTCAACAAACGAAACAGCAACAGAAGATCATCTCCATCATCAAGGCTACACCATTACCCTAGATGATGGTACTATCATTTCGGGGAAAAATCCAACAGCCTGCTATGTCAATTTTTTCAAACATCTTGTCAAATCCCCAGTCTATTCTGAGAAAGTCTTAGAGCTAGTCATCAAAGGCGAGCCAAATGGACGATTTTTACTGGGAACCGTCGAAAAATTTGATAAATCAGGAATCCGGAATACCTCTCCTGTCACGCCCCATATCCATGTCTACCGAAATCTCTCTACTCCTAATAAAAAACGCGTACTCCAACGATTCGCTGACCAGATTGACCTAAAAATCACCATCGACTGGGACTAGAAAGGACTTCCCATGCCCCACAATCTCGCTATCCGCATGCGGCCACGCACCATTGACGAGGTCATCGGTCAGGAACACTTAGTAGGCACTGGCAAAATCATCCGTCGCATGGTTGAAGCCGAGCTTCTCTCCTCCATGATTCTCTACGGTCCACCTGGTATTGGCAAGACCTCTATCGCCTCCGCCATCGCAGGCACGACCAAGTACGCCTTTCGCACCTTCAATGCCACCACCGACAGTAAAAAACGCCTCCAAGAAATCGCTGAAAAGGCTAAATTTTCAGGTGGTCTAGTCCTGCTGCTTGATGAGATTCACCGCCTTGACAAGACCAAGCAGGACTTTCTCCTGCCGCTCCTTGAGAGTGGGGACATCATCATGATTGGCGCCACCACCGAGAACCCCTTTTTCTCCGTCACGCCCGCCATTCGCAGCCGCGTCCAGATTTTTGCGCTGGAGCCCCTGACGATGGACCAAATCAAGACCGCTATCCGCCGTGCAGTGGATGACCCTGAGCGGGGCTTTGCGTTTCCGGTGACCATAGCAGAGCAGGCAGTTGATTTTATCGCGACCAGCACCAACGGTGACTTGCGATCAGCCTACAACTCTCTGGAACTGGCAGTGCTGTCCACCCAGCCAGACGACAAGGGTGTCCGACATATCACCCTTGACATCATGGAAAACAGCCTACAACGCTCCTACATCACCATGGAAAAGGACGGCGATGGGCATTACGATGTCCTCTCCGCCCTGCAAAAATCCATCCGAGGCAGTGATGTGGATGCCAGCCTCCACTACGCCGCCCGCCTGATTGAGGCATGGGATCTGCCCAGCCTTGCCAGACGCCTGACCGTCATCGCCTATGAGGACATTGGACTAGCCAATCCAGACGCTCAAGTTCACACCGTGACTGCCCTTGAAGCCGCCCAGAAAATCGGCTTCCCCGAGGCTCGCATCTTAATTGCCAATGTCGTCATCGACCTAGCCCTGTCTCCCAAGTCCAACTCTGCCTACCTAGCTATAGACGCTGCCATCGCCGACCTCAAGACCAATGGACACCTGCCCATTCCAAAACACTTGCGCGATGGGCACTACACTGGCAGCAAAGAACTCGGTCACGCTCAGGGCTACCTCTACCCCCACGCCTACCCAGAAAAATGGGTCAACCAACAGTATCTCCCAGACAAGCTCAAAAGCGCCAGCTATTTTACCCCAAACCAAACCGGCAAGTACGAGCGAGCCCTGGCTGCGACCAAGGACGCTATTGATAAGCTAAAAAAAAGTTGATAACGGTTGCAAAAAAAGACTTGACATCTGCCTAATTTGTGGTATCATAGACTTATAAAGATTGCTGTGGTATACGAATTCACATCTAAGTGTTGACCGACTATTTTTTGTATTTTTCGGGAGACAAGGATGTTTGACGGTATGCAAGCTGGCTCACCCAGAAGCAACTCAGTCAAACACGCGTCGCCCACCTGCTTTTATTGCGCGGGTTCAATACAAAACGTGAATCACCGGTACCAATACAGCTTTTTCTTTTTGATTTCAGATGGAGGCTGGGACAGAAGTCCTAGTCTCTCCTTTTTATTATCGTCTAGTGAACGAGACACATCTTTGGAAAGCCATTCTTATCGGCTGAGCCAGTTCCAGAGTTCCCTTTTACAAGTTAATGGGCACTGTCGTGCTTATGAACCCAGTTGCTAGAGCTCTGATAATCAGAAATCCTGAGTGACAACCGTTAAATAGACCTGATAGCTGTGGTAAATAGCGCTCCCTCAATCTATCACCTCAATCAGCCATCCCTTCAGCTAGTATTCATTTTCTAGTATGAAAGATCGCCTCTTCACCTCCATTAAAGGTTGAAGTTGTGAAAAGGTCAGTTCATTATTCAATAAGCGCTGATGCAGGACAGCTTTTTGACCACTTTCTATGTCATTTTACAGTTAAGGACATCAAAGACAGACAAGAAAGCCTTGCATCCACCAGTCAACTCGCTCTCTCTCTTCTCTCCCTTCATGTTATCCACAGCTTGTGGATAACTCATTATTTTTTCCCATAAATCTCTGGAATTCTCACGCTGATTTGAGTTCTTCTTTTCCACATGATTCACATAGTTTTCCACAATGTTGTGGAAAACCTCGCTTGACAGAGGAAAACTTTCTGTTTACAATAAACACATGAAATTTTTGATTCCTACCGCCAAAGAAATGGTGACCCCAAACACAGCCTTACCTCAGGCCTTGCTGCCTCAGACCAAGGCGATTATTGAACAAATGAAGCAAAAAACTGTTGAACAGTTAAGCGCCCTCTACAAGATCACCCCTACTGCTGCCCAAAAAGAATGGCAACGTTGGCAGGACCTACTAGCTGGCACCGCATCGTCCTATCCAGCCATTCAGCTTTTCAACGGCCTCATGTACCGCCAAATTGATCGCGAGAACCTTGACTACCTAGCAGAACATGTCCTTATCACCAGCGCTCTCTATGGGGTTATTGGGGCGACTTTCCCCATCGCAGAGCATCGATTAGATTTCCAACAGCACCTCAAGATTGACGGTCACTCCCTCAAAACCTATTGGCGCCCACTCTATGACCAAGCTGTCAGCGGCGAATATCTCTTGATTTCTCTCCTCTCAAGCGAGTTTGAAACAGTCTTTTCACCGACTGTTCAAGAGCGTTTTGTCAGAGTGCTCTTCCATGAGGAAAAAGCTGGACAGCTCAAAACGCATTCTACCATTTCCAAAAAAGGACGGGGTCTGCTCCTCAAGCAAGCTCAACAAAAAAACGTCAACACCCTTGAGCAACTGAAACAGCTAAGCTTCGAACAGTTCAACTATAGAGAAGAACTTTCCAGTCCTCAACAGCTCGTTTTTGTGAGAAAAGTGGACTAAACATGAAAAAACCACGCTAATCAGTTAGCTAACTGTCTTTTAAAGCCCGCTTCCCAACTGTTTATATGTACTGACCCCCAAAAGTTGGACAAGAAATATTATTGAAAGGATTTAATTCTGTATTGCACAGGACTAGGTCCTTTTAATTTTGTTTTGATTCGTTTGTTATTGTAGTAAAAAATATAATCGCTAATTGCTTGTTCCAGTTGTTCT
>NZ_JBGTZA010000042.1:0-13414 GCF_041807805.1 Streptococcus sp. E29BA | reverse complement strand
CTAGACATAGAGTTCTCCTGTTTTCTTTAGTGTAGAACACTTTATAAATTCTGTCTAGTTTAGTGTAACCGATTCACATCAAAAATACCAAGCCAAGTATCACATTAGTCTTCATGCGCTTATCCTCCTTTTTTCATTATAGCACAAACCTTACCCTGCTTAGCAAGGTAAGGTTTAAATCTCTCCAATAGGAGCTCGTTCTAATCGAGTCCGCGTTCTTGTCGCTGTTTTCTTATCACTACAAATAAGGACAGACCAACCATAGCCAAAACCAGTAAACTTTTGAACCAAAAGCTGCTCAACATATCGACATCTACTCCCCTGCTCTGCCATTGTCCCAAGAAACCGCCAAACCAAAGCGCAAGGGCTGGCAAGAGAAGGAGGCGATAGCTTGGCATCGGCCAGAGTTTGTAAGCGAGAAAGACAATGATGCCCAGTAAAACAACACTGTCCAGTGGACTCGGAATGGTTATGAGCAGACCTGAAGCAGGTAAGTGCTCGATCAAACGAGGGAGAAGCATCCCAAACACCAGACCGTACCAAACTGTTTTCCTATAAGGATTGAACGGAGTTTTATAGAACTTTTTCTTCTTTGGTGATAAACAAAGGCTAGACCTGCCACCATAAGCCCAGCAGTTACGAGTTCCTTTACCATGTCCACTGTCAGTTGCCCTGTTTTGAAAAAAGACAAGAAAAGATTAACAACCATAAAGACAACCGTAAATTCCAAGAAACGTCTCAAAGGGTTTTTAGGACTATTAGCTAATAGCTCATCCGCCATATCTTTGGGCTGGGTACCAAAAAAATCTTCAGCAGTAAGCCCGTCTTTTTCCGCCTCCTACAAATCCCTCGCCATGGTATAAATCTGTTCATAGAGCTTTTCCTCATCACGGGTCAAAGCTGTGGAAATTATGTACTGTTCCAGCTGGTCAAAATAAGCCCTGTTTTCAGGTCGCAATGCCTTGAGGATTTGATTGATCTATTGCTGATAGTGATAGATGTTAGGTCTTTTCATCATATTTTCCTCCGTTAACTTGACTAACTTTATCCACTAATTCTGTCCATTGCTTCCAAAAATCATTCAGGTAAACCCGACCATCCTCCGTCAGCTGAAAATATTTACGGTCAGGTCCATCTGGCGAAGCTCTCATCACACCTGCTATCAAGCCTCTTTTTTCTAACTTTTGCAGCAAAGGATAAATCGTTCCGCCGATAATCGTTGAAAAGCCATGCTGTTTTAGGCGTTGAATAAGTTCATAGCCGTAAATTTCCTCCTGTGCAATGACATCAAGCACACACCCTTCAAGCACTCCCTTAAGTAACTGTGTTTCTGCCATCTTTACTCCTTTCTCATCTAGTATGTTTTACCTATTAGTTGTCTAATGCTAGTATAGCATGTATCAACTAGTTTGTAAAACATAATAGTGATTAAAAATAAAAGGTTTGAAGAATGTCTTCTCCAAACCTTTCAAGTATTCGCCTAGTTGCTGTAAATTGATGTTCTAAAGTCATCTGTCTGACGCAAGTAAGCATTAAAGATTTTCGCCTTCAATTCTTTCACGCGAGAATTGCTAGCGTAAGCGTTATTGTTAGCAGTCACACTAATTGGTGTGCCGGTCAAAAACCTGTTCATATCTTCTCGGGTTGCTTCTGCCATCAGTTGTTTGAGTTGGTCAGCTGATGAAATGGTCACCGTTGCTCCCTTGTAGGTAATGGTGACAGGTTTTAAGCTATTCAGCTTATCTGCTCGTTCTTGGAACATGGCTTTCTTGAAGGCTTTCCAGTCAGAGTATTCGCTACCAAAGACTTGCTCAAAGACCAAACTATCAGTAATCCTACCCACAGTATGGTTTCTCGGCCAAGTCTCGGTCCCTGTGATGCCACGGTCTGTCGCGAGCTGAGCATACTGACCAGAAACATATGGTAGGAAACCGCCCTCGTAGCCTTTGGCAGCCAAGAGTTCAAAGGCCATACGACGGAACATGATGTCTCCGGGCGCCCCGTTTGGATTATCCAAGGCAGAGTAAATCGCTGAGAAGAACGGTACGGTATGGTAGCCATTTCGGGCGTAGTCTCGGCTCGTGCCACTATTAATCGCAAACTCACGGTTGCTCACAATATCATGATCAATTAAATCTGCCACACGGGTCAGGGTCATGCCTTGCCATTCTGCATCCGTAAATTTACGTACACGGTTACCAGCATGAGTTGGAATGCTAAGGTTGACATCTTGAATATAGTCATTTTCAATCTTATGATAGAAAAGACGTTGCTGGTCTTTTGGCAGAGACAAGACGGTTTCAGCCTCAACCTGATCCAGGGTGTACAGCACATCGAACACCCCGCGGAAGTAATCTTTCAAATCATCACTCGTCTGGAAGCGATCTGGAGATAGATTATGATAGCGGTTATCTGCATTTTCTGCAGCCGTACCACGGAAGTCAAAGAGGTTGTTAATGGCAAAATAGTTGGTCTGAGCCGTGTACGGTGCTTGAAGCATGCCCAAGGCGTAGAGCTCAGCTCCTTGTCCAAAACGACGACCGTAACCTCCCAAGTAAATCGCGCCATCAGAATTATGAACCATTTCATGAGTGTGCCCAGAAGCCCCTTCTTCTTCCAACATTTTTAGGATAATGAAGTGGGTGTATGAACCAGTCGCATAAGCACCAGCACCATTGTTTCCAAATTGTGACCACAAAGCTCCATCAATAGGACCAAAGAAGTCCTTAATAGCATCGTTAGTATCGCCAAACATTGGCAACCAACGCCCATTATTCAAGCCTGAACGGTTGATATTGTAACCATCCCAGTTCGGTACCGCTTTGATATTTTTATCCTTAACGGAATCAAGTGACATCCGATACCAAAAGTCAAAATGATCTCGATAGCGGATATTGCTGATATCTACCATGGCCTTAACTCTAGCCAACTCAGCTTCGTAACGGACTGGATCTGTCACCTTCAAGTTCATATCCATGTAGCGGTCAAACATGCCGAAGTTAAGTGTTGACATGTTGGAAATGAAGAAAATACCTTCCCTAGCAGTCAATAGTGGCAAGATAAATTTCTTAGCTTGTCCATCTTCAAGGAGTTTATGGTAGGCGCGCACCTCTGCATCTGGTTTGGCCAGCGAATTTCCTTCAGCCATATAAGCTTTAGATGTTACCTTAAACCAAGTATTCTCATCCATGGAGGTAAAGAGACGACGATAAGCACTGAGGTAGTCAAATTCATCAGCCACACCTGTGTAGGCTTTGGTGATAGTGGCATAAGTATCCAAATGATTAATCAACTTGAGCTGGTCATAGGACTGACCAAGGCTGATTAACCAATCTAAGGTACTAGCTGACTTGCCAAAGAGATCCTGGTGATATAGGATTAGGTCTCTAGCATTGACCTGACCAAAATCAATGTTAAACCAACGGTTGACATAGGACAGTCCCATGATTAAGGCTTCCTTGTTCTTGACGATGTGATCTACCAAGTCGGTTCGATCGGTGGCAATGACATCAGCAGTGGACAAAACTCCCTGCAAGACATTAACTAGATTGCCCTTAATGGCATCAAAGGATTCCTTCAGGTAGAGCTTATCCATCAACTCCTGAGCATTGCCGGTCTTCCCGAGAGCCGTTAGGGTCTCGGGGGCATAATAGTCCACGCCACTCAAGGCTGGCAAGACACGGCTAGCTAGGCTCGGCAGATGACTCAAAATCTGCTCAGGCGTGTAGAGCAAGGACAGACCATCAACTTGGTACTCAGCAACACCCGTCTGCTTAAAGTCTTCAAGATAAGCGACATTATAATAAGCCTTCGTGTCATCCGCAAAGTAGACCATAACCCTGTTAATGGCTTGCTTATCCGTTAGATAATCCGATACAAATCGATCATCTGCCATCGGAATCACGGATACTACCGTCTTGGTCACCAAGTCATGGTCGGCTGCCAAAAGGTTACCGTGTTTGACAATAAATTCCTTGTTATAAAGCGGCATGAATTTCTCAATGTTTTTGTAGGCCAGCACCTTAGAGGCTTGAGCCCCACGAACCGCTTGATAGTCAACATTATAAACATTGAGGTCAATGCCTGAATCTGCCAATGTTACCGTTAGTCCCATGGCGTCTTGCTTAGCCTTAGCAGCTTCAGCCGTGATGCTCGTTGCTGTCTCATCACTTGACCCAGTTGAGACGCCATTAACCGTCACAATATCAAAGACACGCGAAGGTGTATTGGTTAAATTACCAATTGCTAATCGGCCTTTGGCCACCTTGACTTCAGTGATGGTATTAGTAAACTGCGGACTAGCAATCACTTGCCCAACGAGACCTCCGACATAGGCTGAGGTATTTCCGCTGCTGTTATCCAGAACACCCTTGGCCACTAGATTGGTCAGACCTGTTCTAGCATGCTCCAAAACACCAACGGCACCACCAGCACGAGTACCAGCATACTGTCCATTAACCCGAATCGTCGCATCAATGATAGCACCATTGACCTGAGTATTAGACTGCGCATAACCAATTAAACCACCAGTAAAGTTAGCGGTACTGCTGTTTCGAGCGGTGATGTCTCCTTCAAAGGCCACCTGCTCCAAGCGCACATTATTAGCCCGATAAATCAAGCCTCCAACACTGCGGTTGGCCAAGATTGAGCCTTGAACAGCCACATTGCTCACTAGCCCTTCTCCATAGCCATAAGCTGTCTTGGCCAAAGCCCCAATCTCGGCGGCTGCTGGTTGGTTGATAGCCACCTGCTTCAAATCTAAATCGCGGATTTCAAAATTGTTTTGCAGGCCTTCAAAGAGCGGTGCCTTGAGGTTGTAAATGGCATGGTTGTTGCCCAACAGACGACCAAAGAAATTACCAGCGACATAGCTTTTAGCGCCAACAGGGAGAGTATACTCATCTGCCTTCAGGTCCTCATCCAGCTCAAATGTCCCTGTTCGATTGGCCGACAGAGCAGTAACTAGATCAGCAAACGTGCGTATTTTATTGCCTTCACTTGGGACAAACTGGCGCACGTAGAAGGTGTAGTTATCTTGATTCTTACCTAAATCATCGCTATACTGAATCAACTCTGGTGCTGCCGTCACGACCTTGTAGAGTTGTTTACCGTCCTTTTCAACCGCTTCAATGCTATTGACTGACAGGTAAATATCTCGCTGCTGATTAGAATTAACCTTAACATAATAGTCGGTTAGCGCTGTTGGTGCTTCTTTTATCATATCAAGTTGCTTATAGGTGCCATCAGTCTGTTTCTGGAAGAGACCAGCAGACACCACGTGTTTGATTTCCAAGTGCTTGTAGTCCAGCTCAAACTGGCGAATACTCAAGTCCTCTGTTTTAACCCCGTTACCGTCTTCCAAATCATAGGTGAATCTGCCTTTGAGGGTGTAGGTAATGTTCCAATCCAAATCAGACACATCAAATGCATCCATGGTCGATAGGGTAAATTCTCTGACCAGTGCATCACCATTATAAATCGAGATGGTCGCTCCCTTGTAGCTATTGGTTGGATCTTCTAGGGCATAGTTGAGGGTTATTTTCTTGTCCTCATCGAACTCAACCAACTCTTCCAAAATCAGATTTGGCTTGGTCTTATTTTGGATGACGTTGATGGTGACAGGAACCAAATCTGTCGACTGATCAGTATAAGTCACCAAAACGATCCCTGGAACATTCTGACCAACGGTCGATGTTGACGGCTCTGTCGGCCAAGTATAACTAGCCACATTGGTCAAACCTGTCGCCTCAACACTAGCCTCAGCACTCGGGCGTTGACCAACAGAAACTGTTTGAACTGCTGCCGCTGGCATCGGATTCTGACGCTCAGCTTCTGTTCTCACTTTTGTCCCTCGCTTGACAACCGCCTTAACGGGTTGGGTCGTGATTGCCTCAGTCGGGGTACCGACGACTTCTGATGTCTGAACTCCACGAACAGTTTTGTAAACGGTCGTGATGGTCTTCTCACCTGCAACAGCTGGGCTGACCTCTTGGGTCTCTCCCTCGTAAAGGTCTGAGCTATCTTGGTAGTCAATCTCCGGAGTCGTCACTGGAGCTGTCGTCACAACTGTTGTCGTGCCTTCGATTGGCTTGATACCTACAGTAATGACCTTGTCAACTGGCGCAGTCGTCACACGGCTGCTGCTAGTGAGCGGCGAGCCCTCTTTTTGACCTCTCACCGTCGCAAAGGTTTCGGTAATGGTTAGAACACCATCAGCACCTTCTGCCTCGGCACGATAGTCTGTATACTGTTCAGGGTCCTCAACCATACGCTCACCGTGAGCGATTGGCTCCGTACGCTCCTCGGTCACCTGACCTGCAATCGGCTTAGTCCCACGTTTAACAACTGCCTTAACGGGCTGGGTCGTGACCTCCTCAGTAGGTGTGCCTACAACCTCATCCGTACGCTGTCCATCTAGAGTTTTATAAGTGGTCGAAACAATCTTTTCGCCCGAAATCGCTTCGCTAATTAGCTGGGTTTCGCCGACATACAGTTCATCACTGTCGATGTAGTCAACATCAGTAGACACGACTGCCACACGGCTTTCAACAACCTCGACACCCTCGACTGGCGGAGCTGGAGTGACTGGACTGGCCGGTGGTGCTGGTGGCATTGGCGTTGGAGTCGGAAGAACGGTCTCACGAGGTTTAGTCCCTCGCTTAACCTTGGCATTAACAGGTGCGCTGACTAGGGTCTCGACTGGACTGCCGACAATCTCATCCGTACGCTGTCCATCTAGGGTTTTGTAGCTGGTCGAAATAAGCTTCTCACCTGAGACCGCCTCACTAATCAGCTGGGTTTCGCCAACATACAGTTCATCACTGTCGATGTAGTCAACATCAGTAGACACGACTGCCACACGGCTCTCAACAACCTCGACACCCTCGACTGGCGGAGCTGGAGTGACTGGACTGGTCGGTGGTGCTGGTGGCATTGGCGTTGGAGTCGGAATTACAGGGGAAATCGTTGATTCATTCTGACTCAACTGTTCAGAATCTTTACCTGTTGCCTCCTCAGCCTGTGACAGGTCATCTTTTTGACTTTGCTCAATAGGAAATTCGCCCTCTTCCTTTTTATCTACCGGAGAAGTTTTTTGAATTGGAGCTTTATCTGGTTCTAATTCTTCTTGAAAAATGTAATAAGCAAATCGCTGATGGTCTACAAGCTCGGAAAGCTGTTTCGGTCTAGGCAAATGTTCCCCAACCGTCACCACATATTGCTCTGTGAGAAAGTGTTTCAAGGCAGTTTGTAAAGCCTCTGTATCCGTCACAGAAAGTACCGCCCCAGCTAAACCAGTAATAACGATGAGCTGAGCGACTAAGTGCTTATTTTGGCGTTTTACGGCAAGAATCACCCCAATAATCCCTAAACTACCCAAGAGTGTCAGCAAGGTCGTCGCTGTGTCCCCAGTGCTCGGCAGAGACAGCAGACCAGTATCTCTCTTATAAACTAAGACATACGACTGGTTGTCGGTCGCAATTTCCTCTGCAAAATCTTTATCGGTACGTCTAAGTAGGTTTTGTTGCTCAGGCGTTAACTCATCATAGTTGACATAAATATAATCAATGGTCACGGTTTTCTCTGACTGAACTTGTGCTGTTGTTTGCTCATTTGCAGCAACATAACCAGTCTGTAAACCAGCTAATCCTCCAAAGATAGCTATGCCAACAACCGTTGACGCGACAGCAACCTTAAACTTTCTAATCGAAAAACGCAATTGTTTATCATTCCATCCCATGGCATCATTCCTCTTAAGTATTGGTAAGCTTAGGTATTATAGCATAAAACAAAGAGGAAGTCCAACATAAGGTCTTTTAAGGTCTTTTCATGTTTTCTCATTTCAGCGGATGGTTGTCAAATCATCTGAAATACCGTACAATAAAAGAAAAGGAGTTTTTTTATGACATTTATCAACTATACTTACACTCGTCCTGATTACGCTGCAATTAAGGGGCAAATGGCAGAGCTAACTGCCCAGCTTCGTGCAACTCAGACCCTAGAGGACACCAAGGCTGCTATCCGTGCTATCCAGTCTATCCAAGCAGACATCGACACCCAGAGCACCCTCTGCTCCATCCGTCACTCCATCAATGTCAAAGATGACTTTTACAACCAAGAAACCGACTTCTGGAACGAGCATGGACCGCTCTTTGACGAGATTTTCACAGACTACTATAAGGCCGTGCTTGCTAGTTCTTTCCGTGATGATTTGAGCGACCTCTTGCCTGAAACCTTCTTCCTCATGGCAGAAAATAAGCTGGCTACCTTTTCTTCAGCGGCTATCCCTCTTTTCCAAAAGGAAAATGAGCTGGTTGACCGCTACAACAAGCTAATGGCGACCGCTCAGATGGACTTCCAAGGCGGTACTTACAACATCTCTCAAATGGTTCCATTCTATGAAAGTCTAGATCGTGCCACTCGTAAGGAAGCCGTAGACACCGTGACTGCCTACTTTGAGCAACATGAGGCTGACTTTGATAACATCTATGACAAGTTGGTCAAGGTTCGCCATGAGATCGCGACCACTCTAGGTTTTAAGGACTATGTAGAATATGGCTACAAGCTCATGAACCGCTTTGACTACGACCGAGACATGGTCAAGACCTACCGTGAAGAAATCAAGCGTCTGGTGGTTCCGATTGTCAACCAACTCCGTGAACGCCAAGCCAAACGGATTGGATTAAGCGAGCTCAAGCATTACGACCTCGGCCTAGAATTTTTAGCGGGCAACGCCACACCAAAGGGCACCCCTGATGAGCTAGTAGCTGCTGCACAAAGCATGTACAGTGAGCTCTCTAAAGAGACAGGCGAGTTCTTTGACTACTTGGCGGACAACGACCTCTTGGACTTGGTTGCAAAAGACGGTAAGGACACTGGCGGATATTGTACCTACATTCCAAACTACCGCAGTCCCTTTATCTTTGCCAATTTCAATGGTACCAGCGGTGACATCGATGTCTTGACCCATGAGGCAGGCCACGCCTTCCAAGTCTATAACTCTCGCTGGATTTCTGCTGGTGAAGTCCTCTGGCCAACCTATGAATCTTGTGAGATTCACTCCATGTCCATGGAATTTATCACTTGGCCGTGGATGGAGCATTTCTTCAAAGAAGAGGCCAATAAATACCGCTTCAGCCACCTGTCTGGTACCCTCTTCTTCCTACCGTATGGGGTTCTTGTTGATCACTTCCAGCACGACGTCTATGAAAAGCCACACATGACACCTGCCGAGCGCAAAGCCACTTGGAGACGCTTGGAAAAAGAATACCTGCCAAGCAAGGACTACTCTGAATCAGAAGCGCTTGACCGCGGTATTTTCTGGTTCCGACAAGGACACATCTTCTCTAGTCCGTTCTACTACATCGACTACACACTGGCTCAAGTCTGCGCCCTACAATTCTGGAAACGCACGCAGGTGGACAAGAACGAAACAGCCTGGGCAGACTACCTCCACATCTGTCAACTGGGTGGCACCAAGACTTTCCTGCAAATCGTTGCCGCTGCCAATTTACGTTCACCATTTGAAGAAGGGGCATTAGAAGACACCTTGAAAGCAGTAGAAACTTACCTCAATAAGGTCGAGGATAATCAACTATAATATTCAGTTCCGACCTGCCATCCTATTATCCCAAAGATAACCGAATCTCTCACCCATGTTGTCTATTAGATGACATGGGTTTTTGTATTTTTTTGTTTATTTTGCCATTTATTAGCAGACAAAAAACCTTTTTATGATATACTGATAACGCATACAATATCTATATTAAGAAATGAAGAGAGTATGAATTGGACAAACAAAACACTAAGGTTTTCCATTCGTAAATTAAAAGTTGCTGTTGCATCGACCGTTGTCGGTATTGCTACTACAGCTATCGTTGGGCAGAGTTTCCCCGACCATTTAGCCAAATTCGCTCCAACTTGTTCACCAGTGACGGCTCAGGCTGATACTCTGTATGAACAAGTCACCATCACCTATCATTATGTCAATTACACAGATCTCAGTAGTCATGAAAAAGAACAACTGATTGACGGCAAGCAATTCAGCCAAGAAATCGCACGAGCAGACTCCACCTACATCCTCGCTTATCAAGAAAATAAAGGACTTCTTCGACTCCCTAATACTGGCGATCAAGCGCGTCACCTCATCGGGCTATTGGCAGGGTTAGGCATTACTGCTGTTGGGCTTCTACTGACCAAACATGATAAAAAACGGGTGGCTAAGCTCATTATCATTTGTTGTTTGGGCGGGGCAGTCCTCACGACTGCCAATAGCAGAGCCATCGAAGCTGGGCTACAGGCATTTCTGACGGAGACACACCTCGTTACTTTAGGCGAGCAACTACCACAGCCAGAGAGCACTATCAATGGTCAAGGCTTCAGCTACTATTTCCCAGCTAGCAAAATCAACCAAGCTAGCCAACACGAAGATTATTCGCCAGAGGATAAAGCTGAGATAACAAATGAGACTAGGTTAGAAACTGAATCGCCCTCATCATCGGAAAAGGCTCAAAAAGATACAGGTGAAACTAATCAAAATACAAGCAACCCAGTAAGTGAAGAAACAGCTGACCATTCTGATAAACCAGAGACAAATAAACCTCTGGACAAACCTGATGAATCAACCGAGCCTAGTAACAAGCAGGAAGAAACTGAGGAAAACTCAGAAAGCAAGCCTAGTGTCCCTGAAAGTTCCCTTGATAAAAGTCGCTTAGCCATCGCACTGACCGAAGCTCAGCAGCTCGAATCATCACCTTATACCACAAGAAGCTGGAAAAATCTTCAAGATAAACTCATTCAAGCACAAGCTATTCTTCAAGATAGTCAATCAACTCAAGAACAAATTGACGTTTCTGTTCAAACCATTATTCAAGCCATCAGTCTGTTGCAAGTTAAAAAGCAAGTGCCGTCGCTCACTGTAGCGAGTCTTTCTCAGGATAATTTGACTAAGACAGCTACAATAGCCTATCAACTAACAGACCCTGATAATGCTTTTGAAAAGGCCGTCATCCGCGTTTATAAAGACAGCGAACAGGTCGGCGAGTTCTTCGTTTCACAAGAGGAGCTCTCTGGAAAAGTCATTTCATTAGCTGATTACAACACCCCTTATTCACTCCGCACAGTGATGGTCTGTACCACTGACCAGACACCTCAGGCAGAACTGATTGACCGGCGTGAACTCACCTTATCGCTCAAAAAGCTGGAGATTAAAGATGTTGATACCGTGAGCTTACAGACCTATCAAAATGGGCAACTACTGACCATTGATAGCTTCAAAGAGCAGCCGATGCTTGCCCCGTCTGAATATATGGCTCGTGTGAGTTCCAAGCGTTTCAAAGATATTCTCCTACCCATTCAACATATCGAAGAGACCACGCTAAATGGTCAACCAGTTTACAAAGTGACAACAGCTTTTGATCAACTGATCGAAACCAGCGAGGCAGGCAAGTACCGTGAACAGTTCAGTTTCTATGTCGGCAAAAATGCTCCATTAGCTACTAATGTTAATAGACGGCAAACAGACTACACACTTTTGCCTGGTGCTAGCAAAAATCGTGAGATTGCCTATGCTAATACGGAAAAACTCCTACCGTTCTACAATAAAGAAACGATTGTGAATGTCGTCAATCAGATTGACCAGACGGATAAACTCTACACCAACAGGCTTTTGTCTGTCACTCCAATGATCGGCGACAAGCTCATTGCCGATGTCAGCAGGGTACGCACGGAGCTCAACCGTCTCCTGTTGCACTTTGAAGATGATAGCATCAGCTATTTGCCAATAGCCTTCAAGGAAAATTTTGCCAATCCAGCGGTGAGCGAGTACACAATCACAGGAACCAATTTAATTTATACCCCTAATCAGTTTCTATCCAACTATGATAATATCATCGCAGCTGTGTTACCAAGTCTTGAGAACTTAGCTTACAAATCACCAAGCATGTCTAGTGCCCTGGCAATCGACCCTAAATTCGGTAGTTTGTCAGATGCCATGGATAAACTATATCTGGAGGATAGTTTCAACACCATCAAATCTGACCTCCCTAACCAGCTCCGTCAGATTTTGGCAACTGACAGGGTTATGAACACGACAGGGGGTAACTTTGACCAGTATCTGATTGACTACATCCAGAGCAATAAGGAGCGTATCTTGTTAGGTTTGGCTTATTTGAACCGCTGGTATGATCTTGCTCTAACCAATGCTAGCACCCAGCAAACAACAGCTTTGAAAGACATGATAAGCTTCCATCAGGATTTCTTTGGCAAGCCTGTCCACACCTTGGAATGGCTGGTCAATTTGACTGAAGGGAAAGAGGGGTATGAGCTCCTAAATCCTGCCAACCATGTGCGAACTTATGCTGAAAAAATTGCGCCAAATACTGGTAAAACTGACCTGCTCAGCTATTTGACAACGAACCGAAAACTCTTCACCGACTTTACTGATGATAACAGCTGGTTCAAAGCAACAACCAAGGCCTATATCGTTGAGGAAAAATCAAAAGAGCTACCTGACCAAGATGTCCGTGTTTACCATTTGCTATCTAGCGACCGTGAGCAAAACGGTATCCTACCACTGCTAACCGCTAAAGAGGGGATTTACATCATCACCACCATGGGATCTATCTCCTACGGCATGTATGACAGATACATTGACACCAGCAGCAGTCAGTCACGCGCCGAGCAAATTGAGCACATCAAGGAACGGGTTCGCTTGACAGCTGAACGTCAGGCAAGGCATTTTGATGCGTGGTACCGTTTGGCGCCAGCGCGTAGTCGTGACCGCATCATCAAGCCAATGCCTGTATGGGATGGCTACTATGTCAACAACAACCAGAAGTGGTTACCGATGTTCGGTACAGAAGCTAATCAAGCCATTAGGGATTTCTTTGGACCTATCGGAAATCGTGCGTTCTTCCCTTATGGAGCTGGTCAGGGGGCCTTTGCCGATGGCACACGGATTGCCTTTGTTTATGATAAATTACTGGATGATTATGGCGCTTCTGTCTTTACCCACGAAACTGTTCATAATAACGACGGTATAGCCTATCTAGGTGGTTATGACCGACGAGCTGGTATGGGAGCTGAAAACTATGCACTGGGGCTCTTACAATCAAGCTCTTACTTCCTCCATGCTGAGGATGCATTAACCTATAACCTCATCTTTGATTTTAGCAAACTCAAGGAATATGAACAGGCTAGACGCTATGTCAATGTCTCGCCAGACCGCTTCAAACAGGCTAGTGATTTGAAAGGCTACATGAGTAGTGTCTTTGATGTGCTTTATACCCTAGACTATGCTGAGGCAGAGGCTGTTCTCAAACAACCTCGCGATATAATCAAGTGAAAAGGCACCCCTTTTCTGTACAATTTTTATAAAGTGTTTTTGTTAAGCGATAACTCGCTTAACCATAGGTGT
>NZ_JBGTZA010000041.1:0-15009 GCF_041807805.1 Streptococcus sp. E29BA | reverse complement strand
TTTCACCTTAGTTTGGCTTTTGATCAATATTTGAGAAAACTCATCTAGTCAAAAAAGGGAGGAGGAAGGATAAAACAACAAACAGAGGTTCATGCGTTTGTCGTGTTACACTAAGTGTTTCCTTGAAATTATAAGGTGATTATGATAAAATAAACTGATTGTATACTCGAAAGGAATCGACATGGCAAATATTGTACGTAAGCTCGTTGAAAATGAAAAAGGCGAGTTGAGAAAACTAGAAAAACTAGCAAAAAAAGTTGAAGCCTATGCTGATGAGATGGAGGCTTTGACAGATGAGGAATTACAGGCAAAAACGATTGAATTTAAGCAGCGTTATCAGGCGGGAGAGACCCTAGATCAGCTTCTGCCAGAAGCGTTTGCGGTGGTGCGTGAGGGAGCTAGACGTGTTCTTGGTCTTTACCCTTATCGTGTACAAATCATGGGTGGGATTGTCCTACACCATGGGGATGTGCCTGAGATGAGAACGGGTGAGGGGAAAACCTTGACGGCTACCATGCCTGTATACCTCAATGCCCTAGCTGGCGAAGGGGTACACGTGGTCACTGTCAATGAGTACTTGTCAGAGCGCGATGCGACTGAGATGGGGCAATTGTACAGTTTCCTAGGTTTGTCTGTGGGGATTAACCTTGCGGCGAAGTCTCCAGCCGAGAAACGCGAAGCTTACCTTTGTGACATTACCTATACCACTAACTCTGAGGTTGGTTTCGACTACCTCAGAGACAACATGGTTGTCCGCCAAGAAGCCATGGTCCAACGTCCGCTTAACTATGCCTTGGTCGATGAGGTAGACTCTATCCTGATTGATGAAGCCAGAACACCACTCATTATCTCTGGTGCGCAAGCCTCAGATGTCAGCAAGCTATACTTGTTGGCAGACCATTTTGTCAAGACCTTGACACCAGACGACTACATCATTGATGTGTCAACTAAGACCATCGGGATGTCAGATTCTGGGATTGATAAGGCAGAAACCTACTTCAAACTTGACAATCTCTATGACGTTGAAAATGTCACCTTGACACACTTTATCGATAATGCTCTTCGTGCTAACTACACCATGACCTTGGACATTGATTACGTTGTGAGCGACAAGGAAGAAATCCTCATCGTTGACCAATTTACTGGTCGGACTATGGAAGGTCGCCGGTTCTCTGATGGTCTTCACCAAGCCATCGAAGCCAAGGAACATGTTCCAATTCAGGATGAGACTAAGACCTCTGCCTCAATTACCTATCAGAACTTCTTCCGGATGTACAAGAAACTGGCAGGGATGACCGGTACGGGTAAAACAGAGGAAGAAGAGTTCCGTGAGATTTACAACATGCGGATTGTGTCCATTCCGACCAACCGTCCAATTGCTCGGATTGACCATGCAGACCTGTTGTACCCGAGCATGGTGGCTAAGTTCAAAGCCGTTGTCGCAGATGTCAAAGAGCGCTATGAAAAGGGGCAACCTGTCCTTCTTGGGACGGTAGCGGTTGAAACCTCAGAGCTCATCTCTCGTCTCTTGGTGCAGGCTGGTGTGCCACACGAGGTGCTCAATGCTAAAAACCATGCCAAAGAAGCTCAAATCATCATGAACGCAGGTCAACGCCATGCCGTTACCATTGCGACCAACATGGCTGGACGCGGAACAGACATTAAGCTGGGAGAAGGTGTCCGTGAGCTGGGCGGTCTCTGTGTTATCGGAACAGAGCGCCATGAGAGCCGTCGGATTGATAACCAGCTCCGCGGACGTTCTGGTCGTCAAGGTGACCCAGGTGAGTCCCAATTTTACCTTTCTCTGGAAGATGATCTCATGCGTCGTTTCGGTTCTGACCGTATCAAGGCAGTCTTTGAGCGCATGAATTTGACTGAAGATGAAGCAGTTATTAAGTCTAAACTCTTGACCAGTCAGGTTGAGGCTGCGCAAAAACGTGTTGAGGGTAACAACTACGATACCCGTAAGCAAGTTCTTCAGTACGATGATGTCATGCGTGAGCAACGCGAAATCATCTACGCCCAACGTTGTGATGTCATCACAGCTAATCGTGACCTCGGTCCTGAAATCAAGGGCATGATTAAACGAACCATCGCACGTAATGTCGATGTCCATAGTCGTCTCGGACGAGACGAAGCACTGGAGTCAATCATCAACTTTGCACACACGGTGCTTCTGCCAGAAGATGCAATTAGCATTCAGGACATTGATGGCTTGAAATTCCCAGAGATAAAAACCTATCTTTACGACCGAGCGATTGAAGTTTATGATTCACAAATCGCTAAACTGCGCGATGAGGCTGCAGTTATCGAGTTCCAAAAGGTCTTGATTTTGATGGTTGTGGACAACAAATGGACAGACCATATCGACGGCTTAGACCAGTTGCGCAATGCGGTTGGTCTGCGTGGTTACGCTCAAAATAACCCGATTGTTGAGTATCAGTCAGAAGGTTTCCAAATGTTCCAAGACATGATTGGTGGCATTGAGTTTGAAGTGACAAGAACCATGATGAAGGCTCAAATTCATGAGCAAGAGCGCGAGCGTGCCCCTCAAGAAGCTCGGACAACTGCAACTAAAAACATTGCGGCTCAACCGATTGGTGCAGTGGGGCAAGCGTCTGAAAACCTGGACTTGTCAGGGATTGAGCGTAACGCCAAATGCCCGTGCGGTTCTGGTAAACAATATAAAAACTGTCACGCTCGACATACGGACGTGGTCTAAATTGATACGATAGGGTGGCGAAAGCTGCTTTATCGTATTTTCGTCAGGAGGCAAGACATGATTGTTGGTCATGGCATCGATTTGCAGGATATGGGGGCAATCGCAGAGCTCATTGTCAAAAAGCCCGCCATCATTTCAAAAATTCTAAGGCCAAAAGAGCTCACCGTTTTTGAGCATCTCCCAGAAGCACGGCGTTTAGAATATCTAGCTGGGCGCTGGTCAGCCAAAGAAGCCTTTGCCAAGGCTTACGGAACAGGGATTGTTAAAGGCTGTGGTTTTCAAGATTTGGAAATTCTAGCGGATGAGAGAGGTCGCCCCATTTTTACCAAGCACCCTTTTGAAGGGAAGGTTCATGTATCGATCAGTCATTCGGGCTCGTTTGCCCAAGCCAGTGTGATTTTAGAAGGAGGAGAGCATGGTCACTAGTCTGCATCGTCCAACGTGGGCGACCGTAAATCTTAACCATATCCGCAGTAACATTCAGCAAATCATCGCCCACCTGCCAAAACCTGTCAAAACGTTGGCAGTTGTTAAGGCAGACGCCTATGGTCATGGTGCTGTTGCCGTCGCTCAATCCATTCGCGAGTTGGTTTCTGGTTTTTGTGTCTCTAATCTTGACGAAGCGATTGAGTTGAGGCAAGCTGGCTTGCAGGAGATGATTTTGGTATTGGGAGTTGTGTTGCCTCAGCACGTGCCGTTGGCTATTGCTAACGACATCACCCTCACGGTGGCAAGCCTTGATTGGGTAATGGCAGCGCAGGAAGAGGGCGTTGATCTGTCGCAACTGACGGTACATTTGAAAATCGACAGCGGCATGGGGCGTCTGGGGTTCCGACAAGCGGCAGAGACCAAACAGGCGATGGCATGTTTATCAGTCGCTGGAGTGGCTATCTCTGGTATTTTCACGCATTTTGCGACAGCAGATGAAGAAGATGATCGCTACCTTAGGACACAATTATCAGAGTTTAAGGAGCATTTGAAGCAGTTAGACTGGGTGCCAGAGCTTGTTCATGCCAGCAACTCAGCGGCAGCGATTTGGCAGGAAGAGACAGTTTTTGATGCGGTTCGTCTGGGGGTCTCAATCTACGGGCTAAATCCGAGCGGAACTGCCCTGACCTTGCCTTACCCTCTCAAGCCTGCTCTTGGGTTAAGTTCTCGATTGGTACAGGTCAAACGTGTTGATAAATGCTCAGCTATTGGCTACGGAGCAACCTATCACAGTGCTGGTGAAGAGGTGATTGGCACAGTGCCTATCGGTTATGCAGATGGTTATATCCGAGATTTGGCGGGCTTTCATGTACTGGTTGATGGGCAGGAGTGTCCAATCGTTGGGCGGGTGTCGATGGATCAGCTGACTGTTCGGTTACCCAAGGCTTACCCCCTGGGGACTGAGGTGGTTCTGCTGGGAACTAGCGGTGAGCGAGAGATCACCCTCACTGAGGCCGCAGCCCACTGTCAGACCATTAACTACGAACTGGCCTGCCTGATTAGTGACCGTGTTCCGAGGGTTTATGACTAGCCTCAGACTAAAACTGGTAAGCTGTTTTGTCTAATCGTATGGGACTTCAAGGAGAAATCAATGAAACTAATCGTCATCGGTTGCCCAGGTGCGGGAAAGTCCACCTTGGCTAGAACACTCAGTAACGAGCTAGGGTTACCTCTCTTGCATTTGGATAGGATTTGGC
The DNA here is from genome assembly GCF_041807805.1 of Streptococcus sp. E29BA. Lineage (NCBI taxonomy): Bacteria > Bacillati > Bacillota > Bacilli > Lactobacillales > Streptococcaceae > Streptococcus > Streptococcus sp. E29BA. The sequence continues at coordinate 10,602 of NZ_JBGTZA010000041.1, read as the reverse complement.
ATGCGACAGATTATTCGCCCCAGGCTCGGCAGGCTTTTAGTCAGCAGGTCGAGACATTTATGGCTGAGCATGAGGCTTGGATAATCGATGGTAATTATGCCAACCGCCTACCTCAGCGCCTCCGTCATGCCGACACGGTTCTCTGGCTGGCCTATCCTCGCAGGCTCTGTCTTTACCGTGTGCTGGTGCGGACGTTTAAAACAGTCTTGTTCGGGGCGAAGCGCCCCGACATGGCAGAGCAGTTCAGGGATCGATTGGATAAAGAGTACTTGGCATTTTTACAGTTTGTTTGGCAGTTCTCGAAAACCACTTATCCAAAATTGGAACAAGCCCTGGCTGATTTTTCAGGTCAAGTTTATCGTTGCCGTAATAGCAAGCAAACGCATCAGGTTGTTCAGCTCATAAAGCAGCCGCCTGCCTGACTGGCTCCGCTCTATCAGAAAGGAAATTCATGATTATTCGCCCTTACGTTGTCTCTGATGAGAAAGGCTGGGTTTATACCAAAGCCCTCAGCTATCTCTTTTCCTCTTTTTTTGACGATCGTGAACCAACTAAGCCTGATCGTGACCAAACTGTTTTTGAAGATAGAATCGAGTTGGTAGCAGAAGAAGAGGGGCAGATTGTTGGTTTGTTAGACATTGATATCTACAATGCAGACTATAGCCGTAAATACCTCTATGCTCCTGCGGATAAGGTGGCGTATTTTACCAATCTAGCTGTTCATCCTGATTATCAGGGGCGAGGTATTGCCCAAGCCCTGTATCAAGAAGCTTACACCCAACTCTTGGAAAAAGGGGTGGAAAAATTGGCTATCTTTACCCGTGAGGGTGATGCAGCCAATCACCTCTACCAAAAATGGGGCGGGCAGCTTGTCTGTCAAGATTGGTTGGTGGTAGGTGTTCCAAAAGACCTTTCCCAACCGAGCTTTGCGATTGACTTAAGGGCTCAGCAAATCTGTCTGACAGGTCAAGATGGTCAACCTCAGCCTTATTATCTCCGTGAGGGGATTTATATCGTGACAAAAGAGACAGATTTAGCCCATTTTACGATTGACACGATGTATAAGGAATACACGTATGTGATTGAGTTGCCTAAAAGGGCTAATCATCACGAAAGGAAAGGTTGATACAGATGTCACGGTTACGTCAACGAGAAGAGTTAAAGCAGCTCGAAAGCCTTCATGCTCGTTTGGTCGGAAAGATTTCGGGGCTGGAAGTTCAACAGAATGAAACAAAAAAAGAATTATCAACCCTTAAGCAAGAACTAAATAGTGTCAATCAAAAGATTAGTGCCTTGAAACATCAGTCAGAGTTGATCATGTCTGAGCATGCCATATTACGCTATGTGGAACGGGTTTTAAAGATTGATTTGGATAGCTTGGTTACTTCCATTGTGGAAGACAGTGATTTGCTTCTCCAGATTGAGACGCTAGGCAATGGAACTTATCCGATGAAGAATGGCGACTACAAGGTTGTTGTGAAGAACAACGTGATTATCACAGTTGTTGGAAAAGATAGCTAATGGCATGGCAGCTACAGAAAGGAAAAGAGATGACACCTATCACCGAACGCATTGCTGAGATGGAACAGCACTTGAATCAACAGCTGATCTGGTTGCAGGACATTGAGCCCTTAGTGGCAAACGGCTTTGAACAACTGACAGGAGCAGAGGCGCTTTTTAGCTATTATGGCAGCCAGCAGTGGAAAGAACACCTAGCCTTAGATGAGGCAGGAAAGTTACCATCTGACCTCAAACGAGGGGTGCTGTCAGAAGACGGCATCTACAATGCTCTGCTTGATTACAAAGAATTGGCAGAAGATCTTATCGCACTCGGTCAGCAAATGCAAGAGGTACTAGCCAAAACAGCTGACAAGAAGTAAAACTGCTTAGTAGCAGTGATCGAAGAACAGTAGAAGGAGACCGCTAATTGTCGGATAAACCTAAAGCAGTCTACCCGCTGCTTTCCTTTTTTCAGTACCTCTTTGCAATCGGGGTGTTGGTGGTGCATAGCGGTAGTCTCTTTGAGCAACCTCTTTACCATTTTATAGCTAAAAGTATCTTTGCCCGTCAAGCTGTTCCTTTCTTTCTTATCAGCTCGGCTTATTTTTTAAGGAAAAAAGCCATAAATTCGCCTCGAGCAGAAACGGTCTATTACCGAAAGCTTCTCAAAACCTATGTGATTTGGAGTATGGTTTATCTGCCTTACGCTTTCTTTTATTTTCAGCAACTTGGCTTACCTATTTACCTTTTGCCTATCGGGCTCTTGGTCGGCTTACTTTATGTGGGGGTATGCTACCAGCTGTGGTACATTCCGGCTCTCTTGCAGGGCTTGTTTTTGGTCAAAGCAGGGCGGCGCTATTTGCCAGGTTGGTTGCTGTTTAGTCTCATCTTATTGCTTTACTTATTTGGGAGCATCGAGACTTATACAGGATACTTAGAGGGGACGGTCTTTGAGACCATTTATCGATCTTACGCCCAAGTTTTCCTTACCAGCAGAAATGGACTCTTCTTTGCGCCACTGTTTCTCTACCTTGGGCAAGTTCTAGCGGATAAGGAAGACCACCCTATCTTTGCAGGAAATCGTGGTTGGAAAGTCCTTATTAGTTTGGTGCTTTTTTTAGCCGAGGCCAGTCTGATTTTTACTCGTCAAGGACTAGATAAAAATTTCTTTCTGACTCTCCCCATCTTTAGCCTCAGTCTGTTTAATTGGTGCCTGCATTACCCGACCGCAGTGCCATGGTCAGGTCGCTCATTGAAAGACCTGAGTATGATTATTTACTTTGTTCATCCAATCTTCATCGAGCTAAGCCTATTTGCCTTCAGGCAATATGAGTTAAGCAGTTGGAAGCAAGGGCGTCTAGCTTTTACTAGTGCCCTCATCGGTAGTCATATCATAGCTCTGCTATTTCTCAAATTAAAAAGAACGAAAAAGAACATCTAAACACAAAAAGTTGTTCTTTATTTTTTGTTTTTTATAAAAAGCCTTGACAAACCATTCTGAAAGCGTTACAATAAAAAGGTGGTTATAACAAGTTGGGAGGAAATGTAATGCTTGAAACAACAGGTGACAAGCCTCTCTATCTTCAGCTAGTTGACGAACTGGAAACCACGATTCGAGAACAGATGTCTGTCAATGACAAATTACAGTCCGAGAGGGAGCTGACAGAGCAGTATGGCGTGAGCCGAATCACGGTTCGTCTGGCTTTGCAGGAGCTTGAGAGTAGAGGTCTTGTTTATAAGCAACAGGGAAAAGGAACGTTTGTTTCAGAGATTAGTAGCTCGGTGGTGGATTTATCAGCTGCCTATAGCTTTACTGAGCAGATGAAAAAGATGGGTAAGATGCCATCGACGACGATTATTTCCTTTAGCCAGAATCTCGCGCCGAGAGCACTGAGTGAGCAGATGGGACTAGGAGAGGGAGAGGAGGTCTACATTTTGGAGCGGCTCAGGCTAGCCGACCAAGTGCCGATGATGCTTGAAGTCTCTTATATACCAGTAGCTTATTTTCCTGAGCTCAGTCAGGAACTACTAGATACAAAGCCCCTTTACGACGTCTTTGCTGAACATTACAAGCAACCGATACGTTTAGCAGAAGAAGAGTTTTTTGCTAGTTTGGCTCTGGATTATGATGCCAAGTGGTTGGCTATTCCAGAAAACAGTCCTGTTTTGCAGTTGCAACGGAAATCGTACAATGCCAAAAACAAGCTCATCGAGTATACTGTTAGCGTCGCCAGGGCAGACCAGTTCCGCTACAAGATAACCCATCGTCAACAGAAAAAACCATTTTTTGGTCTTAATTTTAATAAAAAGAAATAGGAGGAACTTAGATGTTTGAACTATCTAAAGACAAGCTAGAAGCTCTGGGAGCCGAAATCACGACGCGTGAAATTCGCCAGCAACCAGAACTCTGGCAAGAAGCGCTTGAGCTGTATACCGCAGCCCAAGAGAAAATCACCGCTTTTCTAGACAAGGTGCGTGAAACCAGTCCAAACAAGCGTGTCAAAGTAATTTTCACAGGTGCTGGAACGTCTCAGTATGTTGGGGATACGATTCTCCCTTATTTGAAGGCCAACGGTGACCGTAGCCGTTACATCTTTGAAAGTGTCGGCACAACAGACTTGGTCTCTGTCCCTTTCCACCACCTTTTTGCTGACGAAACTCTGCTTTTGGTGTCCTTTGCTCGTTCAGGGAATAGCCCTGAGAGTGTGGCAGCTGTTGAATTGGCTAACCAAATCGTGCCAAATGCTTTCCACTTGACCATCACCTGTGCGCCTGAAGGACAGCTGGCTAAGCGTGCTGAGGGAGATGAGCACAACTGCTTACTTCTCATGCCAAGTCGCTCAAACGATGCTGGTTTTGCTATGACAGGTAGTTTTACCTGCATGCTCCTATCAGCACTTTTAGTCTTTGATGAGAGCAAAGATTTGGCAACTAAAACAGCTGTGGTCAAAGAGATTGCCCGTATGGCTGACGATATTGCTAGCCGTGAAGAAGATATCAAAGCGATTGTCGACTTGGATATTGAGCGGATTGTTTACCTGGGGTCAGGGCCGTTGACTGGTCTGACACGCGAAGCCCAGCTCAAAGTGCTTGAGCTGACAGCAGGAAAATTGTCAACCATGTTTGATTCGTCTATGGGATTCCGTCACGGACCAAAATCATTTGTCAATGAGAAAACATTGGTGGTTGATTTTGTCAACAACAATCCGTATACACGTGATTATGACCTTGACTTGTTAGAAGAGGTTTATGGTGATAAGATTGCTCTGAAGACCCTAGCTGTTGCCCAACGAGGAGAGCGTAACTTTAGCGGTGACACCTTTGAGTTGATTTCTGATCAACTGATTGACGATGCTTATCTTGCATTACCAATGGTGTTTGTGGCTCAGATTATCTCACTCTTGTCATCTGTTAAGGTGGACAATACACCAGATACACCATCAGCAACTGGTACAGTTAACCGTGTCGTAAAAGGTGTTATCATTCACGATTACAACTAAAAAAGCGGGGCTTCCCGCCCCGCTATGTTTGTTAATGTTTGTTTGCTGAAATCTCAAATTTGTAGAATTTCCAGTGTTTGTGACTTTCGATGTATTCCAAGACTTCCTGACTGTCTTGACGTTTGGTTGTCCGAATCTGCAGAACAGTCGGTTCACCAGTTTCAAGTGCTAAAGCTTTAGTAATTTTCTCAGGTCTTGAGAGACAAATCTCATTAGTTTCAATGAATGGTTCCTCTGACAAATGCAAGTCAAAGTCTAGTTTGAAGCGTTGGTAGATAGACACATAGTGGCTTTTTTTGGCATCAGGTTTGGCGATGTATTGCTCAGGAATATAAGACTCTTGATACATATAAGGCTCTGTTTTAGCCTTTCTGACACGAACAATCTTATAGTAAGATTTGGTCTTAGGAAGATTCAGTTTCTCTAAAATTTCAGGATCATTTCCTTTAGTCATTGACAAAACAGTAACGTTATCGTCAGCGATTGGGAAAAGTTCAATGTCTGAAAATGCTACAGCCTTACCTTTGCGGGAGCGTGAGACGAAGGTGCCTTTACCCTGATGACGCACGAGATAGCCGTCTTTAACCAAGTCGTTCAAGGCACGGATAACAGTGATAGAACTCACGTCGTAGATTTTGATTAGCTCAGCTTCGGTGTAAAAACGGTCGCCATTCTCAAATTTTCCAGATGTGATTTGTTTCTTTAAATCATTTTTGATGAGTTGATATTTAGGAAGTCTCATAAAAATACTCTCTTTCTACATATTAATGATGGTAAAAATTACTTCACAACAACATTATACTAAATAAACTAAAAAAAGACTAAAAAAAAGGCTAAAAACTTTTAAAAAAAAATAAAAAAAAGTTTTCAAAAACACTTGTCATAACCAGTTAGACGTGATATAATATTAGCATAGAAAAAGAAAGGGGTTTCAAATATGAGGTTCACTATCTCAGATGACTTCTATTTGAACGACCAGCCCTTCAAAATATTGTCTGGGGCGATTCACTACTTTAGGGTTCATCCAGATGATTGGTATCATTCTCTTTATAACCTCAAGGCTTTAGGCTTCAACACTGTTGAGACTTATGTTCCTTGGAACATGCATGAACCATCAAAAGGCCGGTTTACCTCAGAAGGTATCTTGGATGTCGAACGGTTCTTGGATATAGCAGCAGAGCTTGGACTCTATGCCATTGTCCGCCCGTCTCCCTTCATCTGTGCGGAGTGGGAATTTGGTGGGTTACCAGCTTGGCTATTAGAGGAGGATGTTAGGGTTCGGTCACGAGATGAGAAGTTTCTCAAACTCGTTGACGACTACTATGCTTGGCTTTTGCCAAAGTTAGCCAAACGTCAACTCGATCAAGGTGGGAACATTCTAATGTTTCAAATCGAAAACGAGTACGGTTCTTATGGTGAGGACAAGGTTTATCTTCGTGAGATGAAACAGCTCATGACAAAACATGGCATAACAGCTCCGCTATTTACATCAGATGGTAACTGGCGAGCAACCTTGCGAGCTGGGAGCTTAATCGAAGATGACGTGCTAGTTACCGCTAACTTCGGCTCAAGGGCACGTGAACGCTTCAAAGACGTTCAGGATTTCTTCGATGAACATGGTAAGAAATGGCCACTGGTGTGCATGGAATTCTGGGACGGTTGGTTCAACCGCTGGGGCGAAGAAGTGATTCGGCGCGATCCAGAGGAACTGGCTGACAGTGTGATGGAAGCCTTAGAGCTTGGCAGTGTCAACCTCTACATGTTCCACGGTGGGACAAACTTTGGTTTCATGAATGGTTGCTCAGCCAGAGGTCAAAAAGATTTGCCACAGGTAACGTCTTATGACTACGACGCGATTCTTGATGAGGCGGGCAATCCAACGCGTAAGTTCTACGAACTGCAAAAACGGTTGAAAGCCACTTATCCGAGTCTCACGTTTGCAGAACCTTTGGTGAAAACAGCTAAAGTTCATCCGAGTGCCAGTTTGGTTCATAAAGCGAGTCTCTTCTCCATTTTGGAACAATTACCGAGTGTTCAGAGCTTTTATCCGAAAAACATGGAAGCTCTGGGGCAAAATGTCGGTTATATTCTTTATGAGACGAGCATTGGGCGTGACAAGTTAGAGGATGAACGTTTCCGTGTCATCGATGCCAGAGATCGCATCCAAGTTTATGCTAATAACCAGCATGTGACCACCCAATATCAAGATGAGATTGGTGAGGATATTCTCCTACCACAGGAGAAATCTGAGAACAACATCAAAATTCTGGTGGAAAACATGGGTCGGGTTAACTACGGTCATAAGCTAACAGCGCCAACTCAGCGCAAAGGAATCGGTCGTGGGGCGATGGTGGATCTCCACTACATCGGCAACTGGACGCAGTACCCGTTGCCACTAGACAACGTTGACCAACTGGATTTGACAGGGTCTTGGTTGGAGGGATTGCCTAGCTTCTACCACTATCAGGTAGAGTTAGATGATCTAGCCGATACTTACCTTGATATGACAGGTTTTGGTAAAGGTGTTGTCTTCATCAACAATGTTAACATCGGTCGTTTCTGGGAAAAAGGACCAATATACTCTCTCTACCTACCTAAGGGATACTTAAAACAAGGACGCAATGACATCGTTGTCTTTGAGACCGAAGGCCGTTATCGAGAGCATATGACCTTCTCAGATAGACCAATAATAAAAAATTTATAGAAAAGCGAGGAACATGTTTCTATGGCAATCATCGGAACACGTATCGACGGCCGTCTCATCCACGGTCAAGTAGCTAATTTGTGGACAGCTAAGTTGCAAGCTAGCCGTATCATGGTTATCGACGACGAAGTGGCACAAAATGACATCGAGAAGCAAGGCTTGAAATTGGCTTGCCCTCCAGGTGTTAAACTGTCTATCCTGCCAGTAGCTAAAGCAGCTGAAAACATTCTGGCTGGTAAGTATGACTCACAACGTCTTTTCATTGTTGCACGCCGCCCAGACCGTTTCTTGAAACTGGTTGAGCATGGAGTGACCATCCCAGAACTCAACGTTGGTAATATGTCACAGAGCCCTGAAACAAGAGCTGTAACACGTACCATTAACGTTGTTGACAAAGACATTGCGGACTTTGATGCTCTCAACGCAAAAGGTGTTAAACTTATTGCTCAGATGGTACCAAACGATGCTGCTAAAGATTTCTTGCCATTGCTTGACAAGGTAAGATAAACTAAAATTGTTCAAAAAATATTAATAAATTTTTAGGAGGATGACATCATGATTCAATGGTGGCAAATACTTTTACTCACGTTGTACTCATTCTATCAAATCTGTGATGAGTTGACGATTGTTTCATCAGCTGGTTCACCAGTTTTCGCTGGTTTCGTATCAGGCTTGATTATGGGAGATGTTAAAACTGGTCTCTTTATTGGTGGTGGTCTCCAGCTCGTGGTACTCGGTGTTGGTACTTTCGGTGGTGCGTCTCGTATCGACGCAACATCTGGTGCGGTTTTGGCGACAGCTTTCTCAGTTACACAAGGCATCAAACCTGAACTTGCCATCACAACCATCGCGGTTCCAGTAGCAGCTCTCTTGGTTTACACCGATATTGCAGGTCGTTTCTCAACAACATTCTTTGCACACCGCATTGACGCTGCGATTGAGCGCTTTGACTACAAAGGTATTGAGTTGAACTACCTTCTCGGTGCTCTTCCATGGGGTCTCTCACGGGCTCTTCCTGTTTTCCTTGCTCTTGCACTTGGTGGTGGCTTCGTTGAAAACGTTGTAGCAGCGATTGATCAATACAAGTGGATTGCTAACGGTTTGGTACTTGCAGGTCGTATGCTTCCAGGTCTTGGTTTCGCTATCTTGCTCCACTACTTGCCAGTTAAACGCAACTTGCACTACTTGGCAGCAGGTTTTGGTTTGACAGCTATGCTGACTGTTCTTTACGGTAACATCTCTACTTTGGGTGGCGCTGTATCTAGCTTGGTTGGTGTTGCTAACGAAGGTCTTGCAGCAGATGCAGCTATTGCTTTCACTAACAACTTCAAAGGCTTGTCAATGATTGGTATTTCTATCATTGGTATTCTCTTGGCTGTGCTTCACTACCAAAACGCTCGTCGTACAGTGGTAGCTGCGCCAGTATCTAACGTAGAAAGCGGGGAAATCGAAGATGACGAATTCTAATTACAAACTTACAAAAGAGGATTTTAATCAAATCAACAAACGTAGCTTGTTTACTTTCCAATTAGGTTGGAACTACGAGCGTATGCAGTCTTCAAGTTACCTCTACATGATTTTGCCACAATTGCGCAAAATGTACGGAGACGGTACACCTGAACTCAAAGAAATGATGAAATTGCACATGCAATTCTTCAATACATCTAACTTCTTCCACACCATCATCACTGGTTTCGACCTTGCCTTGGAAGAAAAAGAAGGTATCGCTTCTAAAGATGCGGTTAACGGTATCAAGACTGGTTTGATGGGACCATTTGCTCCTCTTGGAGATACCATCTTTGGTTCCTTGGTACCAGCTATCATGGGTACGATTGCTGCGACAATGGCGGTTGAATCTGGTAGCCCAATCGGTATCTTCCTCTGGGTAGCTGTAGCTATGGCGATTAACGTCTTCCGTTGGAAACAGTTGGAGTTTGCCTATAAAGAAGGTGTTAAACTCATCACCACTATGCGCGATACTCTTACTGCTATCGTTGATGCCGCTTCTGTTCTCGGTGTCTTCATGATGGGTGCTTTGGTTGCAACCGTGATCAACTTTGAAGTATCATGGGCTCCAACGATCGGTGAGAAAGTGATTGACCTTCAAGACATCTTGAACTCAATCTTCCCACGTTTGGTACCAGCTATCTTCACAGGATTCATCTTCTGGCTCTTGGGCCGTCGTGGCATGAACTCAACTAGGGCTATCTTGATTATCATCCTATTGGCACTTGGTTTGTCTGCTCTTGGTCACTTCGCATTTGGTATGGCATAATGGGAAAACATTTAGTATTAGTTAGCCATGGTCGTTTCTGTGAAGAATTGAAAAAATCTACAGAAATGATTATGGGTCCTCAAGAAAATATCCATACAGTCGCTCTTCTTCCAGAAGAAGGTCCAGAAGATTTTCGTGCTAAGTTTGATGAGACCATTGCAGGTTTAGAAAATGTGGTTGTGTTCGCTGATTTACTCGGTGGTACACCAGCAAACGTTGTGTCAAGAGCCCTGTTAGAAGGTGCTGATTTAGACATCTATGTTGGCATGAACATGCCGATGGTTATCGGTTTCTTGAACGGTGTCCTTCTCGACCAAGATGTTGATCTGATTGAATTTGGAACAAGTAACATTCAACGTCTCAACGATCTCTTCAATAACGATGAAGACGAAGATGAATAACCTTTACTACTGGTTTTAAGTATCCCAGCCCTGCGATTTCGCAGGGCTGTTTTTTTGCGTCTATTGATAAGGCTAACGATAAAATCGTAATAGCACTCATGATGGACTAATATCGTCTGTTTAACTTGCCTCAGTTGAGACGAGTAAAAAAGGCTCTTTGTCAACTGTAGTGGGTTGACCCACTTAACACCGAGAGAGGACAGTTCTTGTCTTCTCTCGTTT
>NZ_JBGTZA010000040.1:0-15420 GCF_041807805.1 Streptococcus sp. E29BA | reverse complement strand
AAGGACTTAGTCCTGTGCAATACAGAATTAAATCCTTTCAATAATATTTCTTGTCCAACTTTTGGGGGTCAGTACACCAGGTAAGAAGAGTTTTTATAAGACCAACCACTGCTAAGAAGTCTGTGGTTAGTCATCTAGTCCTTAAATCATCGCGAGTTACTCCATCAAATCAGCAAAATCAGCACCGACAAAGCTAGCTAGTTGTTGGCTGTTGAGTTTGACAGAACGTCCGATCTCGCCTGCTGACACAATCATTTCCCCCATCTCGAGTGCTACTTGATCAATGTAGATAGGGTAACGGTGCTTTTGGCGGATGCCGATGGGATTGTTAGCACCATGGACGTAGCCTGTCGTTTGCTGAAGGTCTTTCTGGGGAATCATGGTCACTTTTTTATTGCCAGAGACCTGAGCCAGTTTTTTCTCAGACAGGTGGCTGGTGATAGGGACGATACCAATCAGTGGTCCAGTCTTATCACCGTTGAGGGCAAGAGTTTTAAAGATGTGCTCTCTAGGAAGGTCATCTAGCTTTCCTTCAAGAGCATTGAGCGCAAGTCCCTCGTGAGCAATACCAGCCTTATCTAATATCTGCTCTACTAGAGTCTTTTTCAACTTTTTAGCTCGGCTCATTTGTAGGTTTCCTCCAGCTTGGTCATCCATGCTCCTAGGGCGATACCTGCCAGAAATAGCAGAGCTGCGCTAGCTATTGTCCCAAAGCCTAAACCGGCATAGCTGATGGACTCAGCGCTGCGTGGGTTAGGCAGTACAATGAGGAGTGTGCTGGCTAAAACCAACCCCATGATAAAGTGGTAGACGCGAGAGTGATAGGTTTTGAGGGCGTAGTCCATGGCTTTTGAAAAGAGCACCATTGCAAGCGCACCGCCGATGGCGATAGGCAGGAAGACACCCAGTAGATCCAGTTTTTTGAAGCCTGTCAGCATAGGTGTGTAAAGCCCCATGATGAGCAGGAGGTTGGACGGACTGAGACCAGGGACGAGAATACCCAAGGCAATCAGGCTACCTGCCAGCACGAAGCCTAGGAAATTAGCAGGAATAGTACCGACCAAGTCGCTGAGGAAAAAGAGCAAGAGTCCTGAAACGACAAAAGTCACTACAAGCCAAAGCCAGTCGGCCAAATCACGTTGCCTGTTTTGTGTGCTTTCTGCCCAGAGAGTTGGAAATGTTCCGACGATGGTTCCTGTAAACGTCCAAAGAACGAGGACTTGGTAGTGTTCAAGCAGGTATTCTAAAGGGGCTGAGAAGAGGGCAATCCCCAAAATCCCACCGATACCAACAGGTAGGAAAAAGAGGACATTTGGAACAAAATCCTTTCGGATATTGGCCAAAAAGCCAATTAGACGCTCATAGAGTCCCAAGATGGAAGCCAAAACGCCACCAGAAACCCCTGGCAGAATAAAGCCTAGTGCGATGATGATGCCTTTAATTAGGCGACTAATCCAAGAAATCATAGATACTCCATTCTGTATTTTATAACTCTAATATTATAGCATAGTTTTATCAATTTCGGGCGAATGGTTTTGTTGCTAGATTTAAGACCGCTTTCAAATTTCTTGAAAATATGATATACTGGAAATAACAAATGAGTGAATGGAGGCAAGTATGGAAGAACTGAAAAAACAGGCTGGCGTCAGGGCTGCCCAATATGTCACAGATGGCATGACGGTAGGTCTCGGGACAGGCTCGACTGCCTACTATTTTGTCGAGGAGCTGGGGCGTAGGGTCAAGGAAGAGGGCTTGCAGATTGTGGGGGTGACGACCTCCAGTCGCACGACGGCTCAGGCAGAAAGCCTTGGGATTCCGCTGACCTCGATAGATGAGATTGACCGTATTGATGTGACGGTCGATGGGGCGGATGAGGTTGATCCAGACTTTAATGGCATCAAGGGTGGGGGCGGTGCCCTCCTCATGGAAAAGGTTGTCGCTGTTCCGACCCAGCACTATATCTGGGTGGTCGATGAGACCAAGCTCGTCAGCCAGCTAGGAGCTTTCAAGCTCCCTGTCGAGGTGGTTCCCTACGGTGCTGAGCGACTGCTGTGTCATTTTGCCCAAAAAGGTTACTCGCCAGGTTTTCGTGAGGCAGATGGTGAGCGCTATGTCACGGACATGGGACATTTCATCATTGACCTAGACCTCAAAGTGATTGCCGATCCTGTGGCTTTGGCGCTGGAGCTGGATACAACGGTCGGTGTCGTGGAGCACGGGCTCTTTAATGGCATGGTCGATACCGTGATTGCAGCGGGCAAGGACGGTATTAGGATTTTAGAAAAATAAGGAGGGTGTTATGCCAACATTTGATCGGATTCATCTAGTGGTGCTAGATTCAGTAGGGATTGGGGCGCAACCCGATGCCAATAACTTTGTCAATGCCGGTGTGCCAGATGGCGCGTCTGATACGCTGGGGCATATTTCCAAAACAGTGGGGCTAGATGTGCCTAACATGGCAAAAATTGGTCTGGGGAATATCCCTCGTCCACAAGCTTTGAAAACAGTCCCTGCTGAGGAAAATCCAACAGGTTATGTGACAAAACTTGAGGAAGTTTCACTCGGTAAAGATACCATGACAGGTCACTGGGAAATCATGGGGCTCAATATCACTGAGCCATTTGATACCTTCTGGGACGGCTTCCCTGAGGAAATTCTGACCAAGATTGAAGAATTTTCTGGTCGCAAGGTCATTCGTGAAACCAATAAGCCATATTCTGGAACAGCTGTCATTGATGATTTTGGACCGCGTCAGATTGAAACAGGCGAGCTGATTATCTACACGTCGGCAGACCCAGTTCTTCAAATCGCAGCGCATGAAGATGTCATTCCTTTGGAAGAACTCTACAAGATTTGTGAGTACGCGCGCTCCATTACGCTGGAGCGTCCTGCGCTGCTCGGTCGGATTATCGCCCGTCCTTATGTAGGCACTCCTGGCAACTTTACCCGTACGGCTAACCGCCATGACTATGCGGTATCGCCATTTGAAGATACTGTCTTGAACAAGCTAGCAGCCGCAGGCGTGCCGACTTATTCCGTCGGGAAAATCAACGATATTTTCAATGGTTCAGGCATCACCAATGACATGGGACACAATAAGGACAATAACCACGGTGTGGATACCTTAATAAAGACCATGGGCTTGCCTGAGTTTGAGAAAGGTTTCTCTTTTACTAACTTGGTTGACTTTGATGCGGTTTACGGTCATCGTCGCAATGCCCACGGCTACCGTGATTGCTTGCACGAATTTGATGGACGTCTACCAGAAATCATTGCTGCCATGCGAGAGAATGATTTGCTGTTGATTACAGCTGACCATGGCAATGACCCGACCTACGCTGGGACAGACCATACCCGTGAGTATATCCCACTCTTGGCGTACAGTCCTGCTTTCAAAGGCAACGGTGTCATCCCACAAGGGCATTTTGCTGACATCTCAGCCACAGTTGCTGAAAACTTTGGTGTTGATACAGCCATGATTGGCGAAAGCTTCTTGGATAAATTGGTGTAGGAGGAGAAAAATTATGGCAGATATTTTCAAACAATTAAACCAAGGGTTAAATGATTTAGGAAAACAAGCAGGTCAGTTAACAGAACAGGCAACTAAATTTGTTCAAGAAAAGGCAGAACAGTCTGAAAAGCTAAGTCAAGAAACGATGATGTCAACATTAGACTGGGCCTATCAGACAACGCTCAATGGTCTAGTTGGTGAAAAGAGTTTAGAGAATTTAGTCACTGACTATCTTTCTAAATACGATACAGAAACTGCTATTGAAAAACTAATTCAAACGCAGACAACGAAAGCAGCCGTTTCTGGTTTTTTAACAGGTTTTGGAGGTATTATTACTATTCCTGTGACCCTGCCAGCGAATATTGCAAGTGTAATTTTGTTCCAAATGCGGATGGTTGCTGCTATTGCTAGTATGCGTGGTTACGATTTGAAATCTGATCAAGTGCAAACATTTGTCTATGCAACATTAGCAGGGACTTCTGTATCCGAGATTGTCAAAAAAGGCGGTATCGTTATCGGTAACAAATTTGGCGTAGCTCTTGTCAAAAAAGTTCCTGGAACAGTTTTACGTAAAATTAATAAGGCTGTCGGTTTCCGTTTGGCAACTAAGTTTGGAACAACAGGAGTTGTTAATTTAGGGAAAATGGTTCCTGTTTTAGGAGCTGTTGTTGGTAGTGCCTTTGATATGACTTCAACGCTTACTATTGCTAATCTTGCCAAAAAAACATTTGCTGATACCGGCTTAGAAATAAGTGAGGATTTCGTACTGTCTAAGGAGGATACTCAGGTTATTGATGCGCTGTATTCGGAGAAAAACGATTTAACTATCTACCACAACCAGTCTTGTAGCAAGTCCTTAGCTGTCCTTGAGTTGCTGAGAGAGGCGGGCTACGAGCCGAGGGTGATTAATTATTTAACCGAAACACCGTCGCCAGCAGAACTCGCTAGCCTGGGCTTAAATGCCAAAGACTTGCTACGAAGGACAGACCAACTCTATACAGACTTGGAGCTGTCAGATGACTTGTCTGACCAAGAGATTTTTACTCTCTTGGCAGAGCATCCGAGTCTCATCGAGCGTCCTATTGTAGTCTACAAAGGGCAAGCCCTCATCTGTCGCCCGCCTGAACGGGTTTGGGAGTTAGTACAGAAAAAATAAAGGAGAACACACATGTCATTACTAGAAAAAATTAGAGAAACGCAAGCTTTTTTAGAAGAAAAAGGCATGATTAAGCCAGAATTTGGTCTCATCTTGGGCTCTGGTCTGGGTGAGCTGGCAGACGAAATCGAAAACAGTATCGTCCTTGAGTATGCAGACATTCCCAACTGGGGGCAGTCGCATGTCGTTGGACACGCAGGCAAGCTAGTCTACGGAGACCTAGCCGGTCGCAAGGTGTTGGCTCTTCAAGGGCGCTTTCATTTTTACGAAGGCAATCCAATGGAGCTGGTGACCTTCCCTGTCCGTGTCATGAAGGCATTGGGTTGTGAAGGTGTCTTTGTGACCAATGCAGCAGGCGGTGTCGGCTTTGGTCCGGGAACCTTGATGGCGATTTCTGACCACATCAATTTTACAGGTCAAAATCCTCTGATTGGCGAAAACTTGGACGACTTTGGGCCCCGCTTCCCTGATATGTCAGATGCTTACACCAAGGCTTGGCGGGACATTGCCCACCGAGTGGCAAAAGAGCAGGGCATTAAGCTAGATGAGGGTGTCTACTGCGGCTTTACTGGCCCTAACTACGAAACACCAGCTGAAATCCGTGCAGTCAAAGTATGGGGTGGTGATGCAGTCGGCATGTCAACCGTACCAGAAGTCATCGTAGCAGCGCACTCAGGGCTGAAAGTTCTTGGTATCTCTGCTATCACGAACCACGCAGCTGGCTTCCAAGAAGAGCTCAACCACGAAGAGGTAGTAGAAGTCACCCAGCAAATTAAGGGCAATTTCAAAGGCTTAGTCAAGGCGATCTTGGAGGAGTTGTAGGATGGATAAAAAAAAGATCTCCCTTTTTAGTGGTCTGATACAGATGCTAGTGGGTGTGTTTATATTTCTTACAAGTAATAATAAGACTTCTGGCCTCCTTTTTATGAGTTCAGGTATGATTTTTATCACTTTAGCCGCTCAAGACGGTAAGAAAAAATAAGAAAGAAAAAAGAGCATGAACCCGTTTTTGAAGTATCTTTTTGTAGGATTAGCTGGTGCGAGTTTTGTCCAAGTTCTCTTTGGGTTGTTTCAAGGGGACGTCCCTTGGCTTGCTATCTTCGTTACCTTCTTTTTCCTCAATCTAGCTTTTGAAAAAGAAAAAATTAGTCATTTGGGGACACAATATTATTAGTATATTTTTATATAAAGAAAGGAACATATTATTATGTCGATTCATATTTCAGCAAAACCAGGCGACATCGCCGATAAAATTTTACTTCCAGGAGACCCACTCCGCGCTAAATTTATTGCAGAAAACTTCCTTGAGGACGCCGTCTGCTTCAACGAAGTACGCAATATGTTTGGCTACACAGGGACTTACAAGGGGCACCGTGTCTCTGTCATGGGGACAGGGATGGGCATGCCGTCCATCTCTATTTATGCGCGTGAGCTCATTGTCGACTACGGCGTGAAAAAACTGATTCGTGTGGGAACAGCAGGATCCATCGACCCCAATGTTCATGTTCGTGAATTGGTCTTAGCTCAAGCTGCTGCAACCAACTCCAACATCATTCGCAACGATTTCCCAGAATTTGACTTCCCTCAAATCGCGGATTTTGGTCTTCTTGATAAGGCCTATCATATCGCCAAAAACATGGGGTTGACAACCCATGTGGGCTCTGTTTTGTCTTCTGATGTTTTCTATTCAAACATGCCCGAGCGCAACATGAAATTGGGTGAGCTTGGTGTTAAAGCCATCGAGATGGAAGCGGCAGCTCTTTACTATTTGGCAGCGCAGCATGGGGTAAAAGCACTTGGTATCATGACGATTTCGGACAGTCTCGTCAACCCAGATGAGGACACGACCGCCGAAGAGCGTCAAAATACGTTCACCGATATGATGGCGGTAGGATTGGAGACCTTGATTGCCGATTAAGCCCGCGTATACAGCATTTGAAGGTCTGCTTGCAACCTATGCCTATCGTCAGGCTTTGCTACTTGCAACTGACCTACCGGCAGATGCTCACTTATTATTGACGACCTTAGTGGAGCGCAGGGAGTTGAACGTTGCCTATCTTTATAGGCATTCGGGGAAAATAGCAGAGCTGTCAGAGCGATTTAGTCTCCCTCCGTTAGCCCCTACTCAAGAAGCTGAGCAACTCATCAATTACCTTTATGACCTCGAAGCCAAGGTTAAAACAGGTCAGTTGATTGACTTTGTTCGAGCAGTCAGCCCAATCATTTACAGGCTCTATCGTCGCTTGCTTTATCAGCTTATTCCAGATTTGGATAACTATATTCATAACTCAAAAAGTGACCAGTATGACAGATGGCGTTTTGAACAGATGAGTAGCAGTCCTCATCCAGCCATTCAATCTTTTATCCAGCGTAGACGAGACAGTCGGGTCATGTCCAGTAGTTTAGTTGACTTAATTATGGAAACGAACTTGCCACAGGACACAAAACAAACGGTTCAACTCTTGCGACAATTTGAAAAAAATGTTCGAAACCCTTTGGCACATTTGATTAAACCATTTGACGAAGAAGAGTTACATCGGACAACAGGTTTTTCGTCACAAGTTTTTCTTGATCACATCATCGCTCTTGCAGAAGCTTGTGACCTAACCTATGACAGGACAGTTTTTTACTTTGACCGAGCTAATTTAGCCATCTTAAAACTCATCCAGAATCAGGATTAGAATATGATAAAAGAGAACAAAAGTCAGCAGCGTTTGCTGGCTTTTGTTCTCTTTTGGTGATTGTAAAAAGTAGTCGGCATCAATAGTCGTATTTGGGAGTAATCTTTTCGGGCTGCACCTCGTCTAGGAGATACTGGATAAATTGTTCGCCCATTTTTGATAAATTGGCCTGTTCGTGTTTGATGTAAACAAGGTCGATCTCGTCCGTGCTGTCAAGCGGAATCGAGACGATATTGTCGCCGTTAAGATTGCTATTCAAAATACCAGTGGCAATAGTGTAGCCATCTAGACCAATCAGAAGATTGAATAAGGTGGCACGGTCGCTGACCACGATGGACTTTTTGTGCTCAAGCTGAGAGAGGATTTCTTCAGCAAAGTAAAAGGAGTTATGGATGCCTTGGTCATAACTGAGATAAGGGAAATCCACAAGGTCTTCTAAGGTCACCTTTTTTCGACCAGCCAAAGGGTGATGACGACTGACAAAGATATGAGGATGTGCTTTAAACAAGGGGATAACGGAAAGTCGATTGTCTTCAAGCAATTTACTCAACACATCTCGGTTATAGGTGCTCAGAAAAAGCACACCGATTTCACTGCGAAAATGTTTGACATCGTCGATAATATCCCAAGTCTTGGTCTCTCTCAGGAAAAGTTCGTACTGACTCATATCGGTCTGTTTGAGAAGAGAGACAAAGGCGTTGACCACAAAAGCATAGTGCTGGGCAGAGACACTAAAGAGCTTGCGGTGCTTATTTTTACCCTTGTAACGCTCTTCGAGCAAAACTGTTTGTTCGACGACTTGGCGGGCATAGGACAGAAACTCGACGCCATCCTTGGTCAGTTTGATGCCTTTGGAATTTCTGATAAAAACAGTAATCCCCAATTCCTTCTCGAGCTCTCTGACGGCATTAGACAGACTCGGCTGGGTGATAAAGAGTTGCTTAGCTGCCTCGTTCATTGATCCAGTCTCAACGATTTTGATGATATAATGTAATTGTTGGATACGCATAAGACTATTTTAGCATAATTTTTTGACAGCAGTGGCGTATTGAAGCCTGAAAAAGAAATTTCAGCAGTTTTCACTCTGTACATCTAATTTTCTGAGAACTTATGACAAGCTTTCTTTTTTCGCTGTCTATCATGAAATGGAGAATAAAATACTTGCCAATTGTTGTGTTTTATGGTACAATAATCAAGTTGCTTGAGCAACAAATACTCATTTTGGATGAATCGTGGACTTGTTGCCCCTGTGGTGAGTCTGCGAGTTGAAATCTGAAAGAGGAAAAAACATCAAAAGGAGAAATACTCATGGCAGTTATTTCAATGAAACAATTACTTGAGGCTGGTGTTCACTTTGGTCACCAAACTCGTCGCTGGAACCCTAAGATGGCTAAGTACATCTTCACAGAACGCAACGGCATCCACGTGATTGACTTGCAACAAACTGTGAAATTAGCAGACCAAGCTTACGAATTTATTCGTGACGCTGCAGCTAACGATGCGGTTATCCTCTTCGTTGGGACTAAAAAGCAAGCATCAGAAGCCGTTAAAGAAGAAGCTACTCGTGCCGGTCAATACTACATCAACCACCGTTGGTTGGGTGGAACTCTTACTAACTGGGAAACAATCCAAAAGCGTATCGCTCGCTTGAAAGATATCAACCGTATGGAAGAAGACGGAACTTTCGATGTTCTTCCTAAGAAAGAAGTTGCTTTGCTCAACAAACAACGTGCTCGTCTTGAGAAATTCTTGGGTGGTATCGCTGATATGCCTCGTATTCCTGACGTGATTTATGTGGTTGACCCACACAAAGAGCAAATCGCTGTGAAAGAAGCTAAAAAACTTGGTATCCCTGTTGTGGCTATGGTTGACACCAATGCTGATCCAGATGATATCGATGTGATTATCCCAGCTAACGATGATGCTATTCGTGCGGTTAAATTGATCACCGCTAAATTGGCTGACGCTGTTATTGAAGGTCGTCAGGGTGAAGATTCAGTTGCTGCTGTTGAAGCAGAGTTGGCAGCTGAGCCTGCTTCAACTGAATCAATCGAAGAATTGGTTGAAGTTGTTGAAGGTAACAACGCTTAATATCGTGAAATAACTTAAGGGGCGGGCCCAGCCCTCCCCTTTTCTTAAAAAATTGGAGGAAAAAATAATGGCAGAAATTACTGCAGCTTTGGTTAAAGAATTGCGTGAAAAATCAGGTGCTGGCGTTATGGACGCAAAAAAAGCACTTGTTGAAACTGATGGTGACATCGACAAAGCGATTGAATTGCTTCGTGAAAAAGGTATGGCAAAAGCGGCTAAAAAAGCTGATCGTGTTGCCGCTGAAGGGTTGACTGGAGTCTACGTTAACGGCAACGTTGCAGCTGTTGTTGAGGTTAACGCAGAAACTGACTTCGTTGCGAAAAATGCGCAATTTGTTGAGTTGGTTAACGAGACTGCAAAAGCTATCGCTGAACAAAAACCTGCTAACAATGAAGAAGCAATGGCAATCACTCTTTCAAATGGTGAAACTTTGGAAGCTGCTTACATCAATGCAACAGCAACCATCGGTGAGAAAATTTCCTTCCGTCGTTTTGCTTTGATTGAGAAAACTGATGACCAAGCTTTCGGCGCTTACCAACATAACGGTGGTCGTATTGGTGTTATCTCTGTTATCGAGGGTGGGGATGAGGCACTTGCTAAACAACTGTCTATGCACATCGCTGCGATGAAACCAACTGTTTTGTCTTACACTGAGTTGGATGAGCAGTTTATCAAAGACGAGTTGGCACAACTCAACCACAAAATCGAACAAGATAATGAAAGCCGTGCAATGGTTGACAAGCCTGCCTTGCCACTCTTGAAATATGGCTCAAAAGCTCAGTTGACAGACGAGATTATCGCTCAAGCAGAAGCTGACATCAAAGCCGAACTCGCTGCTGAAGGCAAGCCAGAAAAAATCTGGGACAAAATCATCCCAGGTAAGATGGACCGTTTCCTCTTGGACAATACCCAAGTGGATCAGGCCTACACACTTCTTGCCCAAGTCTACATCATGGATGACAGCAAGACAGTGGAAGCTTACCTTGATAGCGTGAACGCTAAAGCTATTACCTTTGCCCGCTTTGAGGTAGGTGAAGGCATCGAGAAAGCATCAAACGACTTTGAAGCAGAAGTTGCAGCAACCATGGCAGCTGCTCTTAAAAACTAAGATAAACGACGAAAGGCTGCGTTTTGCAGTCTTTTTTCTTCTATTTTTGCGAAAAAATCAAGTTTTTGCTATAATTGAAGATGTTATTACCTAGACTCATTCGTCTAGTTTGGAAGGAATGATAATGATGACTAAGCAACCATTTTATATTACGACCCCGATTTACTACCCATCAGGTAAACTTCATATCGGTAATGCGACAACGACTATCGCCTGCGATGTTTTGGCTCGTTACCATCGCTTGATGAACAAGGAAGTCTACTCACTAACTGGTCTTGACGAGCATGGGCAAAAAATCCAAGCCAAGGCTGAGGAGGCGGGCATCTCACCCCAAGCCTACGTTGATGGCATGGAAGTCGGTGTCAAAAAACTCTGGGAGCTTTTGGATATCTCTTACGACGGCTTTATCCGTACGACTGATTCCTATCATGAAGAAGTGGTGGCTGCTGTTTTTGAGAAATTGCTAGCGCAGGACGATATTTATTTGGGAGAATACTCAGGCTGGTACTCTGTCTCTGATGAGGAATTTTTTACAGAGAGCCAATTGGCCGAAGTTTTCCGAGATGAGACAGGTAAGGTCATAGGAGGGATTGCCCCGTCTGGTCACGAGGTGGCCTGGGTATCTGAGGAGTCTTATTTCTTCCGCCTCAGCAAGTACCAAAAGCATTTAGAAGCCTACTTTAAAGCCAATCCAGACTTTATCAGTCCAAATTCCCGTATGAATGAGATGCTGAAAAACTTTATCGAGCCTGGATTGGAAGACTTAGCAGTATCTCGGACGACGTTCAGCTGGGGGGTGACAGTCAAGTCTAATCCTAAGCACGTCGTCTATGTCTGGATTGATGCCTTACTCAACTATATCACTGCCTTAGGCTATGGTCAATCCGATACCAGTAAGTTTGAGACGTTTTGGTCTGGTCAAACGGTATTTAAATCTTGGACGGATGACAATGGTAAGACCTGGGACTTTACTGTTAGTCCTGAGGCTAACCACATGGTAGCTAAGGATATTCTCCGTTTTCATTCTATCTACTGGCCAATTATCCTGATGGCACTTGATTTGCCTTTGCCTAACCGCTTGATTGCCCACGGTTGGTTTGTCATGAAAGATGGCAAAATGTCCAAATCCAAGGGCAATGTGGTCTATCCAGAGCTGTTGGTAGACCGCTTTGGTCTTGACCCACTTCGTTACTACCTCATGCGGAGCCTTCCTGTTGGTTCTGACGGTACCTTTACTCCAGAGGATTACGTCGGTCGGATCAACTACGAGCTGGCCAACGACCTAGGAAACCTCCTCAACCGTACCGTTGCCATGGTCAACAAGTACTTTGGCGGCACCATTCCGACCTTTGTGGCAGGCGTGACGGCGTTTGATGCGGATTTGGAGGCAATGGCAGAGCAGTCTCTGACAGCCTATCATAAGTATATGGAAGCCGTTGACTACCCGCGTGCCTTAGAAGCTGTTTGGAATCTAATCGCTCGAACCAACAAGTACATAGACGAGACCGCACCGTGGGTGCTGGCAAAAGAAGAGGGAGACAAGGAGCAGTTGGCAGCAGTCATGAGCCACTTGGCAGCCAGCTTGCGCCTGGTGGCACACCTCATTCAGCCATTTATGATGGAGACGTCTGCTGCCATCTTGGCACAGCTGGGGCTACCAGCAGTGTCTAGTTTGGAAGACTTGGCCTTATCTGGCCTGCCAGCAGGATCGACTGTTGTGGAAAAGGGGACACCAATCTTCCCACGCTTGGATATGGAGGAAGAAATCGCCTATATCCAGAGCCAAATGGGTGGCAGCTCTGCCATTTCCCAAGAGGAAAAAGACTGGGCTTCAGCAGCTATCGAGCTAAAAAACAGCAAGAAAGCCATCAAGTTTGAGGACTTTGACGCCGTGGAAATCCGTGTGGCCGAGGTCAAGGCGGTTCAGAAAGTCGAGGGCTCGGACAAGCTCCTTCAATTCCGTCTGGATGCAGGCGATGGTGAGGACCGTCAGATTCTCTCTGGTATCGCCAAGTTTTACCCTAACGAGCAGGAGTTGGTCGGGAAGAAACTGCAAATCGTTGCCAACCTCAAACCGCGTAAGATGATGGGACTTCTCAGTCAAGGCATGATTCTCTCGGCTGAGCATGACGGTCATCTGACCCTCTTGACCGTTGACCCAAGCGTACCGAATGGCAGCTTGGTGGGCTAGGGTATGCACCTGCTCTTACTAGGGGATAGCCTCTTTGCTCGCCATGAGGGGAAGCAGCTACCGCATATCGACTATTCGCTCTGCCAGTATCGTCCTGACGTGGTTATTGATAACTGGGCGGTGTCTGGGGATAATTCGGCAGACTTGCTCAGTTTGCTCAGGAGGACCCTTTTGCCAGCTGCCGATCGGGTCTTTGTCTTCATCGGTGCCAATGACCTGGCCCAGCACAAGCAAGTTTTTCTGGGTGAATATGCCCAGAACCTGACGGCGATTGTTGCGGAACTGAAGAAGCAATTTTCGGCGGATCAGATTTGCCTACTCTTGCCGGCGCCTGTTGATGAGACCAAGCAGCTTTACCGCACTAATCGTCTGGTGACCTACTATGGCGATCAGGTGAGGCGAGTGGCAAGACAGGAAGGTACTGGCTTGCTGGATACGGTTGCCCTGTTTGAACAGAGTAATCTGCCTATGGCAGACCTGCTCAAGGGCAGTCTTGATGATGGTCTGCATTTTGGCAGTCAGGCTTATGACTTCTTGGCTAGAGCCATGTTAGGATTGTGATTGAAAAGGTCATCGCTAAGCGCATGCTGTCTAAAAACCCTTGCTTGAGCTAGCAGAGCGAGCTCAGTGCACTACTCTACTATATCCACAAAATCCACAAAGGTTTGTGCCTTGGAATAGTCAATAATAGTTCGTTTGTGATAATAAAACGAAGAGGTGGTGACTTTTGTACCGAGTTCTGACATTGCCTCTCATTTGCCCTGTTAAACGTTAGCAAAATAAATAAAAAAGAACAAGCAGTCCGCTGTGGCTGCTTGTTTTGATAGATGGGAAAATCATGTACACCAAAACATTTTCAACCAACACTTGGCTAGCCATCAATCTGGATAGCTTATCCGATATCACTAGCCTCGAAGATCGACTGGCCATTGATGAGGAATTAGCAGCCTACATCACCGACGAGAACGAGATGGCGCGTCTGGAATATGATAAAGACCAAGGGCGTCTGGTCTTGATTTACAATGTCATTCACCAAGAAAAAGAGGATAATAGCTATGACAGCAGTCCCATAACCTTTATCCTCAAGCCAAACCGCGTGACCACTTTGGTAACGAATAAAACGGCTTATTTGCTTGAGAGACTCAATCAGATGATGACCAAGTACCGACCTGAAACAGTCTACGATTTTCTCTTTTGGAGGTTGGTCGTCATTTCTAAAGACTATGTCAAAATTCTCGATCGCCTTGACAAGGAATTGACCCAAACCAATCATCTTATCCGTCAAAAGACGACCAAAGACCGGCTTTTGGCACTCTCTGATATCGAAATGAGCATGATTTACATTCGCTCCGATAGCAAGCAAAACCTCTTGGTTTTAGAGCAACTAACTGCGCACGGTCTAATCCGTCAGCTCAGCGATGAGGAACGGGAAAAGCTGGACGATGCCTTGATTGAGGCGCGACAGATTTTGGAAATGGCAGAGCTCAATACCTAGACCATGGGGCAGCTCTCGTCTACCTATAACAACGTCCTCAACAACCAGCTAAACGATACCATGAAGATTTTGACGGTCCTGTCGATTTTACTAGCGACTCCAGACATTATCACGGGCTTTTTCGGCATCAACGTGCCACTGTCTGATTTCTTGGTCAACAGCAAACTGGGCTGGTTGATGGTTATCGGGATAATCGTTTTAGTCTTTCTAGTCGTCTATCGGATGGTGAGAAGCATCTTAAAAGAAAAAAATTAGTTTGTGTCCTGCAACAGTCAGCAAAAAAGCCTGCTATTAGCTCAATTTTGGCTAATAGTAGGCTTTTTATGTATTATGGCTTAAACATCGGTATCCTCAATGAGATAAATCGGCTGCCTGAAGTCATCAGTTTGACGCAGGTAGGCATTATAGATGGCTGCTTTTAGTTTCTGCACATGGGATGCTTGCCATTTACGCCAATCGTCATCAGTTTGGAAACCAAAACTATACAGTTTCTGATTGGCATCGTAGGCGACCGCCTTTTTCATCAGTCCTTGAATGTCCGAAAATGAGGTAATCGTGTGCTTCTCGCCCAAGTACTGAATCGTAATTGGGGCTAAACGATCAGTCTTATCGATGCGTTTTTGGAACATGGCTTTTTTGAACGCTGCCCAATCTGGATACTCCTCTTTAAAGACGGATTTGAGAACATGCTGGTCGGTAATTCGTGGGATATGACGACCATACCACTTACTATAAACTGTTGAATGGTCAGCCAATGCCATATCACCTAGTGCCCATGACGTGTAAGGGATAAAGCCTTCTTCATAGCCTTTTTCAGCCAGAAGTTCAAAGGCAATCCGTCTGAGCATGATGTCACCAGGGGCACCCTTATCGTTAGAGAGAGCAGCATAAACTGGAGAGAAGAGGTAGCTCTGATAGTAGCCGTTGCGGTCAAACTTGTCGTTTTCTGTATAGCGACGACGACTGATGATATTCTTATCTACCAAATCTTGCCAAGTCTTCAAAGCTTCAGTTTCGTCATCGGTTAGGCGACGGATAGCATTACCGGCATGAAAATCTTGACCGTACTCATCTTTTGGATAGTGGTTACTGATGACATTGAACTAGTCCTTTGAATCGGTTACACTAAACTAGACAGAATTTATAAAGTGTTCTACACTAAAGAAAACAGGAGAACTCTATGTCTA
>NZ_JBGTZA010000039.1:0-15701 GCF_041807805.1 Streptococcus sp. E29BA | reverse complement strand
TTTTTTTCTACACTCAAAAGGCTCTATAATCTCCATGGTGGATTTACCCACTACAGAAATTATAGAGCCGTTTTTTGTCATTGTCATTTCATTTATGATATAATAGTTTGAAAATCAAACAAAAAAGGATGGTTTGTATGTCGTATTTTGACCAGTACCTCAAAGTAAACGAGGCTTACGTTGCCCTGCATGGCACGGCTCACCTGCCGCTGCCTCCCAGAATGCGTGTTGCTATCTTGACTTGTATGGATTCACGTCTTCATGTGGCACAAGCTCTGGGCTTGGCGCTAGGTGATGCTCATATCCTGCGTAATGCCGGTGGTCGTGTTACCGAAGATATGATTCGTTCGTTGGCCATTTCTCAGCAACTGATGGGAACACGAGAGATTGTCGTGCTGCACCATACAGATTGCGGAGCAGAACGTTTGACAAACGAAGGCTTTGCGAAACAGCTCAATGACACATTAGGAGTTGATGTTGGGGAAATGGATTTTCTTCCCTTCTCCGACATTGTGCAGAGCGTTAAGGAGGACATTGCCAAATTAAAAGCCAGCCCTCTGATTCCGGATGACATTATTATTTCAGGAGCGATTTATGATGTGGATACTGGTAAGATGAATCCTGTTTCTTACCCCTAAAACACTGCAGTTTTTTGAAAAAATGACACGGTCTATCCTGACAAGATGAGTAGCTCTTTTGATCTTACTATGTTATACTAGAGTGAGGAGGACAAGTATGTTAGTTTATATTGCAGGTGCGGGTGCGCTCGGTAGCCGTTTTGGGGTTGCTCTTAGCAAGGCTGGTCATGAGGTCATTCTCCTGGATAATTGGCCAGAGCATATTGAAGCTATAAGAGATAAGGGACTTATGATCACAGGTGATGTGAATGACACGATTCAGTTGCCAATCATGAGACCAACACAAGCCACGCGAGAAGCAGATTTGGTCTTGGTTCTGACAAAGTCAACCCAGCTACGTCAAATGCTAAACGATATTCAGCCGATTATCGGTGAGCAAACGAAACTCCTCTGCCTTTTAAATGGTCTTGGTCATATTGAGACCTTACATGAGTTTGTTAGAAAAGAGCAGATCATTATGGGAGTGACTGTTTGGACAGCAGGTTTGATAGAACCTGGTCAAGTCGAGCTACGTGGGTCAGGTTCCTTGACCATTCAGTGCTTGGCGGATACAGAGAGAACGGTAGGCGAGCAGCTGGTTGAAGTCCTCAATCAAGCTGGTCTAAACGCGACCTATACTAATGATGTTTTACATGCCATTTGGAAAAAAGCCATGATAAATGGCACAATGAATGCCACTAGTGCTCTGTTAGATGCGAACTTACATGAGCTGCTGTCTTCCTCTTCTGCGATGGGGCTAGTTAGGCAGGTGTTGTCGGAATTCATCGCTGTAGCCGCTCACTACGGCTTAAGGTTTGATCTTGAAGACACCTATCAATACATCGTTGACGTCTCGACTAAGGTTGGGCATCATTATCCCTCCATGCATCAGGATTTGGTGAAAAACAAGCGGCTGACGGAAGTTGACTATCTCAATGGATTTGTGGCACAAGTGGCTGAAACAATCGGCAGCTCAGCGCCTTATTGTCGAACTATTACCCAATTAGTCCATGCAAAGGAGGACATCAATCAACGATGACACTAACTTTTTTATTAACTTATCGTGGTGAAAATGGCAGAGCTCTGGAATTTGTAGACGCTATGGAGCAGTCTGGTTTGGCGACTACTATTCGCCAGTGATCAGGTAATCTGCGCTATGACTACTTTTCTTCTCTTAGCGATCCAGAAACAGTGCTTCTAGTTGATAGTTGGGCGGATCAAGAAGCCCTTGATGCCCACCATGCTTCTCCTCAAATGGCAGAGATTATCGCTCTCCGCGAAAAATATGACTTGCGGATGACTGCGGAACGACCAATCTCTGATGAGGCGAATTTCTCAGCACATGATCGACACTTTATTCGTGATTAGCACAAGAGGCTAGGTAAAACCGACAAATGGCATCAAAAAAGCGCATAGCATCAGGAGATGCTATGCGCTTTTATTAGGGTTGTTTAGTAAGTTAGAACGGCATATTTTTTCTTGCCGCGGCGGATAACGGTCAGCTCGCCGTCGATTTTGTCAGCATCAGTCAGTTGGTAATCGAGGTCTTGGATGCGGTCGCCGTTGAGGTAGATGGCACCATTTTGGACATCTTCACGGGCTTGACGTTTTGAGTTGACAATACCTGAGGTGACGAGCAGGTCTACGATGTTGCGGCTGTCATCGGCTTTAGCGGTGTAGTTTGGTACGTTGCTGAGTCCTTGCTTGAGCTCTTTAGCAGAGAGTTCTTTGATGTTGCCCGTAAAGAGTTGCTCGGTAATCTTGAGGGCCTGCTGGTAGGCTTCTTCGCCGTGAACTAAGGTCACGACTTCTTTGGCTAGAACTTTCTGAGCAAGGCGCTCATGCGGTGCTGCGAGGAACTGGCTTTCCAGCTCAGCGATTTCTTCCAAAGATAGGAAAGTAAAAATCTTGAGGAAACGGACGGCGTCGGCGTCCATAACATTGAGCCAGAACTGGTACATCTCGTAAGGACTGGTCTTGTCTGCGTCCAACCAGATAGCGTTACCCTCGGACTTGCCAAATTTTTTGCCAGTGCTATCGGTGATGAGGGGAACAGTGATGACGTGTCCTGTCTTATCGCTCTTGCGGCGAAGCAATTCGGTACCTGCGGTCATGTTGCCCCACTGGTCGGAGCCGCCGATTTGTAGGGTCACATCGTAGAGGCGGTTGAGCTCGTAAAAATCATATCCCTGCATGATTTGGTAGGCAAATTCGGTGTAGGAAATGCCTGTTTCAATGCGTTTTTTTACGGATTCCTTGCCCATCATGTAGTTGACGGTAAAGTACTTGCCGACATCACGCAGAAAATCAATGAAGCTGATGCTGCCAAACCAGTCGTAGTTGTTTGTCATAACAGCCTTATTCTCTCCGCTTTCAAAATCAAGAAAGCGTGAGAGTTGTCCTTGGATTTTTTGCACCCAACCGTCAACGGTCTCTTTGGTCTGTAAGCTCCGCTCCGCGTCCTTAAAGGACGGGTCACCGATGAGACCAGTCGCTCCGCCAACCAGAGGGTAGGGTTTGTGTCCCGCTAATTGCAGGTGACGACAGACCAAAATCGGCACCAAGTGTCCGAGGTGAAGGCTGTCCGCTGTCGGATCATATCCCGAATAATAGGCCATAGTCCCTTCTGTTAGGGCTTTTTTGAGGGCGTCTTCGTCTGTCGTCTGAAAGATGAGGCCACGGGCTTTGAGTTCATCAAAGATATTCATGGGCTATTCTCCTTTTTTTGTATTGTCTTTTCATTATAGCAAAACTTCAGTCCTGTTTGCAAGATGACAATTGTGATTTTCACGCCAAACGCATGAAGAAAATTCGTGTCACTATTTTTTAGCGACACAAATGTTTTCAAAAAACTTTCACAATATTTACGTAGGTGCATGGGTTCATCTGCTTTTCCGCTGACATTTATGACAAAATGTCATGATTAAACAGATAACTTTTTATGAAAATCATTATCTGAAAGCGATGTTTTTGTCGTGCGCTCGGCGCGCATGATTTTGGTGCTTAATTGGCTAAAACTGTATCAAGTTCGGTAAATAGTGTCGTCTTAGACTTTTTTCTTGCATCTTTGATGAATAAATGCTATAATGATAAAAAATTAATGATAAAGAAAGGAGACGGGGTGACAACTTCGTCTTCTCTTTGTTGAAAAGGAGGGATTCTTATCGCAACGATTATTGAACTGGTGGAGGCGGTGGTGGCACCTGTTATCGCTGCCCCCTATGAGCTGGTGGATATTGAGTACGAGAAGATGGGGGGTGATTATGTCCTGTCGATTTTGGTTGACAAGCCTGGCGGGATAACGGTCGATGATACAGCAGACTTGACAGAGGTCATTAGTCCCCTGCTAGATACCATCACACCAGACCCTTTTCCAGATCAGTATTTTCTGGAGATTTCAAGCCCTGGTCTGGAGCGTCCGCTCAAGACCAAGGAAGCCTTGGCAGGAGCGGTTGGTCGCTATATTAACGTCAGTCTCTATCAGGCTATTGACAAGGTTAAGGTTTTTGAAGGCACATTGCAGAGCTTTGACAACGATGAGCTTGTCCTAGACTATCTAGATAAGACCAGACGAAAAACGGTGACCATCCCTTATCAACTGGTTGCCAAAGCCAGATTAGCTGTAAAATTATAGGAAAGGATTTATTTTCAAGAAAACAACTTGTTTTTGAGAGAGATATACCATGAGCAAAGAAATGTTAGAAGCCTTCCGTATTTTGGAAGAAGAAAAGCACATCAATAAGGCAGACATCATCGAGACGGTGACGGAATCCCTCAAGTCAGCCTATCGTAGAAAGTACGGTCAGGCTGAGTCAGCTGTTGTTGAATTTAATGAAAAAACAGGGGATTTCAAGGTTTATACTGTCCGTGAAGTCGTTGACGAGGTTTTTGATAGCCGCTTGGAAATCAGCCTCAAAGACGCTCTGGCGATCAGCTCTGCCTATGAGCTGGGAGACAAGATTCGTTTTGAGGAATCTGTCAAGGAATTTGGTCGCGTGGCTGCTCAATCAGCTAAACAAACCATCATGGAAAAGATGCGCAAGCAATTCCGTGAAGTAACCTACAACGAGTACAAACAGCACGAAGGTGAAATCATGACAGGAACTGTGGAGCGGTTCGATAATCGCTTCATCTATGTCAACCTAGGCACCATCGAAGCTCAGCTTTCTCACCAAGACCAAATTCCAGGAGAGACCTTCAAGTCTCACGATCGTATCGAGGTCTATGTGTACAAGGTTGAGAACAACCCGCGCGGGGTTAACGTCTTTGTTAGCCGCAGTCACCCTGAGTTTATTAAGCGGATTATGGAGCAGGAAATTCCTGAGGTTTTTGACGGCACGGTAGAAATCATGAGCGTGTCTCGTGAGGCTGGTGACCGCAGTAAAGTAGCAGTTCGTAGCCACAACCCTAACGTTGATGCCATCGGTACCATCGTTGGTCGCAAGGGGGCTAATATCCAAAAAGTGATTAGCAAGTTCCATCCAAAACGAATCGATGCTAAGACGGGGCTCTCTGTTCCTGTTGAGGAGAACATTGACGTGATCCAGTGGGTTGAAGATCCAGCTGAGTACATCTACAATGCCATCGCGCCAGCTGAGGTGGACTACGTCATCTTTGACGAGAAAGACAGCAAGCGCGCCCTCGTTGTTGTTCCTGATAACAAGCTGTCTCTAGCTATCGGTCGTCGTGGGCAAAACGTTCGCCTGGCGGCTCACTTGACGGGCTACCGCATTGACATCAAGTCTGCGTCAGAGTATGAGGCTATGGCAGCAGAGCAAGAGGTGTTTGCTTCAGCAGAGCCAACAGAGCTTTCAGATGGCAGTACAGAAGTGACTGCTGAAGGTTAGGTCTCAGGAGGCGTTATGGCAAAAACACGCAAAATTCCCCTACGCAAATCAGTGGTTTCTGGCGAGATTATCGACAAACGCGACCTGCTGCGTATTGTCAAAAACAAGGACGGTCAGATTTTTATTGACCCTACTGGAAAACAGAACGGTCGCGGCGCCTACATCAAGCTAGATAACGAGGAGGTTAAACTGGCCAAGAAAAAACTGGTTTTTAACCGCAGTTTTTCCATGGATGTGCCAGAGAGCTTCTACGATGAACTGATTGCTTATGTGGATCACAAGGTAAAAAGAAGAGAGTTAGGTCTTGAATAAGTTGCAACAACTCTTAAACCTCATGGGCTTGGCTCAGCGTGCTGGCAAACTTATCTCAGGCGAGGAATTGGTCGTCAAGGCTATCCAGACCGAGCAAGCAAGACTGGTCTTTGTGGCCAAGGATGCTAGCCAGAACCTGATTAAGACCGTGACGGATAAATGTAAATATTACGATATAGAAGTCTCAACAGTGTTTGATACGCTGGACCTTAGCAGCGCTATCGGCAGACCCAGAAAGGTTGTGGCAGTTAGTGATGCTGGATTTTCAAAGAAAATGAGGACTCTTATGGACTAAAGGACGAGGAGGACACGATTTGTCTAAAAAAAGAATTAATGAAATTGCCCGTGAAACGGGTATCAGTAACAAAGATTTAGTTGCCAAGGCTCAGGAATTGGGGCTTTCAGTCAAAAGCCATTCTAGCAGTGTGGACGAAGGTGAGGCCAAGCGCTTGATTGCAAGTTTTGGTGGGGGAGCCTCCAAGGCAATGCCAGCTCAGCCACATCAAGCAAGCTCGACAACTGATAACCAAGCGCCAGCTACTTCAGCAGCAAAACCTGTTGAAAATACTGAAGAAACCAAGCGCTCATCTAGCCAGAAAACGGTAGTTGCTCAGCCATCTACGCCGAAAGCGACCCAAGAAGCGCCAATAACGCCTAAAGTCGAACCAAAAGTAGAGCAGGTAGCAGAGAGCAGACCGACCCCAGCTCGCCCGCAGAGCCGTAACTTCAAGGCAGAACGTGAGGCACGACAAAAGGCTGAGGCAGAGCGTCGCCAACAGGGTGGTCAGCAGCGGCATAGTGGTCAAGGCAAAGGTAACCGTCAAGAGCGAGGCCGGGATAACAAGCGTGAAGACCGCAATCAACGGGAGCGTGGGCAAGCAGGTGCACTAAACCGTGATAATCGTCGTCAGCAGGACAACCGCCGCAATGACCGAAACCAAGGACATAAGCAGGATAACCGCCAGCAAAATCGCAACGCTACAGCGCCTCGGATTGACTTTAAGGCAAGGGCAGCAGCCCTCAAGGCTGAGCAAAATGCTGAGTATTCGCGCAATAGCGAGCAACGTTTTCGCGAGCAAGAAGAAGCCAAACGCCGCGAAGCACTAGCTTTGGAAGAAGCTCGTAAGGCACGCATGGCAGAAGAATTAGCAGCTCAAGAACGCCTCGAGCAAAGTGTGTCAACACCAAAAGCCCAGCCAGTTCCTCAGGCAGAAAAAACAGCTTCGGCTGCTCCAGACAATCGTCGTAAAAAAGCCTCTCGTCCTGAAAAATCCCGTGATTTTTCAAATGAAGACGGCCCTAAACCAACAAAAAATAAGAAAAATTGGAATCAAAACCAAGTGAGAAATCAACGAAACTCTAACTGGAACAACAGTAAGAAAAACAAAAAAGGCAAGGGTGCTCCTGCACCTGTAACAGAGCGTAAGTTCCACGAACTGCCAAAAGAATTTGAGTACACCGAAGGCATGACGGTCGCTGACATCGCTAAGCGCATCAAACGTGAGCCAGCGGAAATCGTTAAAAAGCTCTTCATGATGGGCGTGATGGCGACCCAGAACCAGTCTCTGGACGGTGACACCATTGAACTTCTTATGGTGGACTACGGCATTGAAGCCAAGGCTAAGGTTGAAGTAGACAATGCTGATATTGAACGTTTCTTTGTGGATGAAGACTACCTCAACCCTGAAAATATGGTGGAGCGCGCACCTGTCGTGACTATCATGGGACACGTTGACCATGGTAAGACCACCTTGCTTGATACGCTGCGCAATTCTCGTGTGGCAACTGGAGAAGCTGGGGGGATTACCCAGCATATTGGTGCTTATCAGATTGAGGAAAATGGCAAGAAAATCACTTTCCTTGATACGCCAGGACACGAAGCCTTCACAAGCATGCGCGCGCGCGGAGCATCAGTAACCGACATCACTATCCTGATTGTGGCAGCAGATGATGGGGTAATGCCACAAACCGTTGAAGCCATCAACCACTCTAAAGCAGCTGGTGTACCGATTATTGTGGCAATTAACAAGATTGATAAGCCTGATGCTAATCCGAGCCGTGTTATCAATGAGTTAGCAGAGCATGGCGTTATGCAGGCATCATGGGGCGGGGATTCTGAGTTTGTGGAAATCTCTGCTAAGTTTGGTAAGAATATCGACACCCTCTTAGAAACGGTGCTCTTGGTGGCTGAATTCCAAGAACTCAAGGCAGACCCAACGGTCCGTGCTATCGGTACGGTTATTGAAGCCCAGCTGGATAAAGGAAAAGGTGCTGTGGCGACCCTCTTGGTACAGCAGGGAACGCTTAACGTCCAAGACCCAATCGTTGTCGGTAATACCTTTGGTCGTGTCCGTGCCATGACTAATGACCTGGGGCGTCGTGTCAAGACAGCTCTGCCGTCTACCCCAGTATCCATCACTGGTCTTAACGAAACGCCGATGGCAGGTGACCATTTTGCAGTCTATGAGGATGAAAAAGCGGCGCGCGCAGCTGGTGAAGAGCGTGCTAAACGTGCCCTGCTCAAACAACGTCAAAATACCCAACGTGTCAGCCTAGAGAACCTCTTTGATACCCTCAAGGCTGGTCAGGTTAAATCTGTTAACGTCATCATCAAGGCTGATGTACAAGGTTCGGTGGAAGCCCTTGCTAGCTCCCTCTTGAAGATTGATGTGGAAGGTGTTAAGGTCAATGTCGTTCACTCTGCTGTTGGTGCCATCAACGAGTCTGATGTGACCCTGGCGGAAGCCTCAAACGCTATCCTTATCGGTTTCAACGTTCGTCCGACTCCGCAAGCGCGTGTGCAGGCCGATACCGACGATGTAGAAATCCGTCTTCACAGCATCATCTACAAGGTTATCGAGGAAGTTGAAGATGCTATGAAGGGTATGCTTGATCCAGAATTTGAAGAGAAAATCATTGGTGAAGCCATGATTCGTGAGACCTTCAAGGTGGCTAAAATCGGCACCATCGGTGGCTTTATGGTCACTCGTGGTAAAATCCAACGTGATGCCAAGGCGCGTGTTATCCGTGACGGTGTCGTGATTCACGATGGTGCTCTTGCTAGCCTCAAACACTTCAAAGATGATGTCAAAGAACTGGGAGTTGGTCGTGAAGGTGGTTTAATGCTCGAAAACTATAATGACCTGCAAATTGATGACACCATCGAAGCCTACATCATGGAAGAGATTAAACGTTAAAAAGCCCTGCTTCTAGGGAGCTAAAAAATCAAAAAGTTGAAGCTGGAGCTTGTTGCCGATTGAACAATCAGTTGTGTAAAAATAATAAGTACCAGAACAATGACACTGTTTAAAGATGTTCCAGCTAGGCTTGTCCTAGCTGTCATCTTATCATTAAGAGAGATAGAAAGGAGCCACCTATGGCTAACCATCGTGCAGACCGTGTTGGTATGGAAGTCAAGCGTGAGGTTAATGAGATTTTGCAGCGGCACATCCGTGACCCACGTGTCCAAGGCGTGACGATCACCGATGTCCAAATGTTGGGTGATTTATCCGCCGCCAAGGTCTACTATACTATTTTGTCAGATTTGGCATCGGATAATAAAAAAGCCCAAGAGGGCTTAGAAAAGGCTAAGGGGACCATTAAGCGTGAGCTAGGGAAAACCCTGACCCTCTATAAAATCCCTGACTTGACCTTCATCAAGGACGAGTCCATTGCTTATGGCAATAAAATTGACCAAATGTTACAAGATTTGGAACGTCAGGATTAGCAAAGAGAGTGGGACTCAATCGGTAATTCGGTAGAATTCGATTTTCCCTCACCTCCGCTCAACCCCTGCGTCTGACTTTGTTAACAATAACAAAAAAGGAAGGCTGGGACTGTTGTCCCAGCCTTTTTTGGGCTTTTCTGGCGTAGCAGATAATTGAACTTGGCTGAAAATCTTGCTATAATGAAGTATCATTTTAAGGAGGACAGGACATGTCATTTGAACAAGCCATCAAACAGTTTACATCAGTAACAGCCCAAGAGTTGGAAAAACTGATTCAAACAGAAGAGAAAGTTATTGCCTTTATTGGGCGTCCAACTTGCCCATATTGTCAACGTTTTGCACCAAAATTGGCGCAGGCCCAAGCTGACACTAACGCGTCAATTTACTTTGTAGATAGCAGCAATGTGTCTGATGCCGCTTTGCAAGACTTGCGTGCTAAATATGGCGTGAAAACAGTGCCAGGGCTCTTGGTTGCCACCCAGCAAGACGTTAAGGTGGTTTGTGATTCTTCCCTCTCTGTGACAGAAATCACAGCCTTTATGGCATAGATAATACCTGATGACAGTAAGAGCGAGTGGGGACTAATCATAGTTTGTAAGAACGCCATTTCTTTCACCCTCGCCTTGCCTAACTGAACAGTCAGGATGGTTGTTGAGCGGTTGCTTTGCAAGTCTAGAGCTGGCAAAACAAGACGTGCTCCTAACTGATCTATCTGGCTTATTTGAACATCACATGAAGAGACTGGGACTGCTGTTTTAGTCTTTTTATGTTTGGTAATTGCATGCTTGTGGGATGTGCTGGTCGAATTAGGTTGGCAACGGGATTTCTCTCAACACTCATCTGCCATTATCTGCTTATCATCCTTAAACTGGTCTATCTATACAGTATAAAAAATTGTCTTAAATCCTTGACAGAACCCTTAGATTGTGATAACCTATTAGAGGTTTTGAATAAAACTGACCTAAGACAGCAGGGGAGTCTAACTCATAAACATCCTGCCGAGGCACAAAAACGTGATAAAATCGTCTACGTATTTGTACTTTCGTGTCTGGGTTTGGATGCGATTTTTTCGTTTCCAACCAAAAATAAAAACGGAGGTAAAACACTAATGAGTCAAGCAAATATTGCTAAAAAAGCAGAACTCGTTGAAGTTTATGCTGAGAAGATGAAAGCTGCAGCCTCAATCGTTGTGGTTGATGCGCGTGGTTTGACTGTTGAGCAGGATACTGTTCTTCGTCGTAATCTTCGTGGCGCTGACGTTGAGTATAAAGTTGTGAAAAACTCTATCTTGCGTCGTGCTGCAGAAGCTGCTGGTCTTGAAGGATTGGCTGACGTTTTCGTTGGTCCAACAGCTATCGCTTTTTCTAACGAAGATGTGATTGCACCAGCTAAAACACTTCATGATTTTGCGAAAATAGCTGATGCTCTTGAAATCAAGGGTGGTATCATTGAAGGTGCGGTTGCTTCTAAAGAAGAAATCGTTGCACTTGCGACCCTGCCAAACCGCGAAGGATTGCTGTCTATGCTCCTTTCAGTACTTCAAGCACCAGTTCGCAACGTTGCACTTGCTGTCAAATCAGTTGCAGAAAGCAAAGACGC
Organism: Streptococcus sp. E29BA; assembly: GCF_041807805.1. NCBI lineage: Bacteria > Bacillati > Bacillota > Bacilli > Lactobacillales > Streptococcaceae > Streptococcus > Streptococcus sp. E29BA. Next base: position 4,599 of record NZ_JBGTZA010000039.1, on the reverse strand, counting down.
TGCTTAATCTTAGCAGCCTAATCGTGACCTTGTCACAACCTATTTAAAAACATATTTTGGAGGAATCTACAATGGCATTGAACATTGAAAACATTATTGCTGAAATCAAAGAAGCTTCAATCCTTGAGCTTAACGACCTTGTAAAAGCTATCGAAGAGGAGTTTGGCGTTACTGCTGCTGCTCCAGTTGCAGTTGCTGCTGCTGGTGGTGCTGCTGAAGAAGCTAAAGATTCATTCGACGTTGAATTGACATCTGCTGGCGACAAAAAAGTTGGCGTTATCAAAGTTGTTCGCGAAATCACAGGTCTTGGTCTTAAAGAAGCTAAAGAGCTTGTTGATGGTGCACCTGCACTTGTTAAAGAAGGTGTTAACGCAGCAGAAGCTGAAGAGCTTAAAGCTAAATTGGAAGAAGCAGGCGCTTCAGTTACGCTTAAATAAGAAGCATATAGCAATTTGAGAGCGGAAGCCCGATTTACCAGTCTTTTAGAGCTTATAGCGATTTAAAGAAACTGATAATTTGATTTGGTTTCCTGCCAAAAATCCTGCCAAAAAATCNAGAAACTGATAATTTGATTTGGTTTCCTGCCAAAAATCCTGCCAAAAAATCTGGCTCATTGTCAACTGTAGTGGGTTGACCAATTTAACACCGAGAGAGGACAAGTTTAGTCTTCTCTCGTTTTATGTTTAGCGCAATGAAAATGAGAGTTTTGAAGTTTTCATCTTCCGAAACCTAAAGGCATTCCGTTTAATGACCTTGATAAGGTTGTTTGTCGCCTCAAGTTTAGCGTTTGAGTAAAGCAGTTCCAAGGCGTTGACAATCTTGTCTTTATTCTTCAAGAAAGTCTTAAAAACTGTCTGAAAGATAGGATTTACAGTGGACAAATCTTCTTCAATAAGACCCAAAAACTGTTCAGCTTGCTTTTCTTGGAAGTGAAACAGGAATAGTTGATAAAGCTCGTAATGTTCTCTCAATTCTTGAGAATAGCTGAGCAGCTTAGCGACAATTTCCTGATTGGTCAAGTGCATGCGAAAAGTAGGATGATAAAAGCATTTATCGACTGATTTTTTGGATATCTTTTTGGAGTAAACTAGTCCAGTCGACTAGTTTAGCCTAAACTTGGAAACGGGAGAGCGAGGGTGTTTAGCTAACTTGTAATACGGACTAAACATGTCCATAGTAATGACCTTGACACGGTTTCTGACTGTTCTAGAATAGCGTAGAAAGTGGTTACGAATGGTGGTTTGGGTTCGACCGTCTAGGATTGTCACAATTTTAAGTGAGTCAAAGTTCTCTGCGATAAAGCTCATTTTGCCTTTCCTGCTTCAACTAGTCGCTTTTGTATTTTCAGGCTCCTACCTCAAACAGTCCACTGGACTGTTTGAGTCCCAACTCATGTTAGTTGGCAGCCAGGTCAGGTCTGTCTTGAACTGGAACTCCTTTAGCTTTCGGATAACGGTTGAGGTTGATACCGCAAGGCTCTCAGCGATAGCGGTCAGGGCTACTTCCTCAATCAGTCTCTGGGCAATTTTCTAATGAAGAATGACGGGAATCTGGTGATTTTTCTTGACCAAGGATGTCTCTGCGACCGCCATTTTCCCGCACTTTTGGCAGTGGAAGCGTCGCTTTCGCAAGCGAATGAATGTTTTATAGCCAGCACACTCAAGATAAGGGATTTTGGATGGTTTCTGGAAATCGTATTTAGCCATTTGCCCCTGGCAATATTGGCATTTTGGAGCAGGGTAGTCCAGCTTAGCAATGACTTCCTTGTGGCTTCTAGTGTCCACAATCTCCAAAATAGTGATATTAGGGTCTTTAATTCCGAGTAGGTTTGTGATAAAATCCTCGCTTTTTCTATTTTAGAGCTCAGAAAGAACTAGTCACTCCTCTGACTAGTTCTTTATTCCATATGATTCTTTCTAATGAGTGGTTTGATTGCTTTTTATTATAGGTCATATGGGCTTTTTTCATACTCAAAAAGGCTCCATAATCTCCGAGGTGGATTTACCCACTACAAAAATTATAGAGCCAAAAATCTTTGGCAGGATTTTTGTTTTAAATAAATAAACTTTGCAGAATTGCTATTTCTTAAACATTTTTGTTTGTAGGAATATATTTTTATGTGAGCGAGAACATTTAATAAGTGTTCTCGCTTTTTTTATTCTCAGGAGGAAAATCATGCAAAAGAATGAACAGTCATCACGACAAATTGTGATGTGTCATCTCATGGCTATCATGAGAATTGATATCGAGAAAGCAAAGAGGATTGTTGTTGAAATGGAAGAGTCTGGCTTAATCCAGTTTGATGACATGGGGAATGTTGGTCTATTGGTATTGGAGGGACAATCATGAAACGTATCACCGCAAATCACTATCAAACGTCAGAACGTTATTATAAACTCCCTAAACTCTTATTTGAGAGTGAGCGCTACAAGGACATGAAACTTGAGGTGAAGGTTGCTTATGCTGTTCTAAAAGACCGTTTGGAATTGTCATTAAGTAGAGGGTGGATTGATGAAGATGGGGCTATCTATTTGGTCTATTCTAACTCCAAACTCATGGCACTACTTGGCTGTTCCAAGTCAAAATTACTGACGATTAAGAAAACCTTACGAGAGTATGGTTTGATTGATGAAGTCCAACAGTCTTCCAGTGAAAAAGGACGTTTGGCGAATAAAATTTACTTAGGGGAGTTGGAACATGAACCAACCCCAGTCTCAAATTCAGACGGGGGTAGTGTTCAAAAAATACCAGGGGGGTATCAAAATCAGCCGGGGCCAGTCTTAAATTCAGCCACTAGTGAGACTGAAGTTAGTGAGACTGATAGGAGTGAAACTAAAGAGAGTGAGTCAGTCATTGAGGACGAGGAGGAGAAAGAAAGTCTAACAAGTAAGAAATGTGACGATGATAATTTTCAACGTAAAGTAGACCGAGTCACAAGATACGACAGAGATTACATTTGGGGCTTGGTACATGATCAGTTGAGACAAGTTGGTCTATCACAGGCTGCTAGTGATTATGCCATGATTTATTTTGATTATCGGTATCAGTACGCTTTAGAGAATATGAGGTTTGCGGACAGAACAGAAACGATAGCGGAGTATGTCTTTAATGGCGTCTTATCCGAATGGACCAAGGTCCAACGCTTAAAAGAACTAAAAGGGGGTGAGTAAGATGTTTTGGTGGATATTATTAGGTATTTGGGGATTAGGAATGATTTGGTTCATTTTTGAACTTATCACTGCCCCAGAAATGGAAGATCATTGTTAAGAAAGGACGTTACGCAAGAAGTAAGGTCCTTTTAGTTTTGTCAGAAAGGAATGAGAGACATGAAGTTTTTAGATTTGTTTGCAGGAATTGGAGGCTTTCGACTGGGGTTAACTCGTCAGGGCCATGAGTGTATTGGCTTTTGTGAGATTGACAAGTTTGCGAGGAAATCTTACAAGGCCATCTATGAGACCAAAGGAGAAATAGAATTTCATGATATTAGACAAGTCACAGATCAGGACTTTAGACAACTTAGAGGGCAAGTGGACATCATCTGTGGGGGATTCCCTTGCCAGGCATTTTCACTCGCAGGCAGACGATTGGGATTTGAGGATACTAGGGGTACTTTGTTCTTCGAGATTGCTCGAGCGGCCAAACAGATCCAACCACGTTTTTTATTCCTCGAAAATGTCAAGGGCTTACTCAGTCACGACAAGGGAGAGACATTTCGAACAATCCTCACCACATTGGATGAGTTGGGGTATGATGTCGAATGGCAGGTGCTTAACAGTAAAGATTTCCAAGTGCCGCAAAACCGTGAAAGAATTTTTATTATCGGACATTCTAGAAGATATCGTCCCCGATTCCTATTTCCTCTCAGAGGAGAAAGTAGCTCAACTCGTCTTGAACGATTAGGTAATGTTAATCCATCAGGAAATGGCATGAATGGGGAAGTCTATTTATCATGTGGGCTAGCACCAACCTTAACCAGAGGAAAAGGTGAGGGAACTAAAATTGCCATTCCTGTCTTAACCCCTGATAGGCTAGAAAAACGTCAACATGGGAGACGTTTTAAAGGGAACGATGATCCGATGTTTACTTTAACTAGCCAAGATCGGCATGGTGTAGTTGTCGCAGGAACTCTGCCAACGTCTTTTATCCAAACTGGACGTGTCTATGACCTTTCAGGGCTTTCTCCAATGTTGACAACCATGCAGGGAGGGGATAAAGTTCCTAAGATTCTCTGTCGTGAAGAAGCGCCACATTTGAAAATTAGGGAAGCGACTAAACTAGGGTATGCTAAGGCAATAGTGGGAGATTCTGTCAACCTTGCTTACCCAGAGTCTACTAAACGCAGAGGACGAGTAGGAAAGGGAATTTCAAATACTTTAACCACTTCTGACAATATGGGAGTGGTTGTTGCTGCTTTGGAATACCGTAAGGACAATCAGTCTGAGTCATAAAAAATAAGTGATAAGAAATTATATGATGTCAATTTTTTTCAAGATTATTTTAAAAATAAGGAAGTCGGGGATTCAGTGAAAAGGCACCCCTTTTCTGTACAATTTTTATAAAGTGTTTTTGTTAAGCGATAACTCGCTTAACCATAGGTGT
>NZ_JBGTZA010000038.1:0-16843 GCF_041807805.1 Streptococcus sp. E29BA | reverse complement strand
ACTTTTTTTCTACACTCAAAAGGCTCTATAATCTCCATGGTGGATTTACCCACTACAGAAATTATAGAGCCACAAAAACGGCATGTCATGATCAGTGACCTGCCGTTTAATCTGATTTAAATTATTTTTAACCCTATTCTTTATCAATTTTGATACCCTTTAGCAGGAAAAATCGGAAACCGAGATAGGTGACCAAGACCCAAATAGCAGTAGCTAGCAAGCGTCGCCAGTCCAAGACTTCCGTCAACAAGTCTTTTGATGGGCTATAGCTCAAGAAGAGGTGGTAGAGTGGTGTTACCAGCAAGAACGCACGCTTGAGTTGACGGAGCTTTTTGGCTTTAACCGTCTCATAGTCTTGTTCATCGACCTCGTGGGTTCGTATGCCCAGTTGATTGCTCTTAAACATCATGTAGCCTGTCGCCACATAAAACCAGATAAAGTTTGTCCACATGAGCAAGTCCAAGGCGATGCTAGGGGTCTTCATCAGGTAAAAAGCCAGAGCTGTACTCAGCAGATTAATCATAAAATGCACCATAAATAGCTGATTACCGATACGGTTGACCATGGCTTCGCGGTATTCGTCCAATTCCTCGATGCCGTAAAACCAGCGGATAATCTTGCTCCATAGAGTCGTTGTTGTCATGATAAGTCTCCTCTAACTGTTGAGATTAGTCGATGATGGTAATTTTACGGTTATTTTTAAAGGCAAGGTAAGCTAAGCGACTGACGACCACTGTTGCCCAAACTGGCAGAGCGATGCTGCTTAGGAAATCCGGTCTATAGTCATGAGTGGCATTGGCGAACAGGAACAACCACCCCAACCCTATTGCTGTTAAGACCGTTTGGAGAAGCGTCCGCTTGAGTATGTTCAGCCTAGCCTGTTTCAACCCTTGTTTATCGGTCTCGACCTTATCCAGTCCTAGTCGCCTTGCCATCTTCTTCTGAAGATGAGGTGGTAAAAAGAGCAAGATAAGGATAATCACCTCGATAGTGCCGGGCAAGTTGAAAAAATAAGCCAAGCCAATCAGGAAGACGAGACAATACATGAGCATGTACATGTTGTTACCGAATTTGTTAATCTCGCTGATGGTGTACTCGTCCAAGTCACTGGTGATGTCGTAGAAACGCCGTAGAAAGAAAATGTAGAGGTTATCTTTATTGAGGTTCATCATTTTAGTCTCCTTGAGTTGTTTTTGATGGTTTTGGGAGGATAGCTGCCGCAAAGCTAGAGGATAATAGTTTGTCAGGCCATGTTACAAAGTGAATAGTTGAGCCAACCACTAGCCCACTAACGCAAGGATAACCATTGCCAGCAAACAGTTTTATCATCCTGCTCCCCTTAAACATGTCTCGTCTCCCAAAAAAGGGTATTTAGGTCAGTTTCTAGCACCTCTGCCAGCTTGATGCAGAGGTCCAGTGAGGGATTGTACTTGTCGTTTTCAATCAGGTTGATGGTCTGCCTAGCGACACTGATGCTCTTGGCCAGCGCTAACTGCGACAGCCCAGCCTGAGTGCGAAAGTCTTTGACACGGTTCATCTGAACTCCTTTCAGTGTTTTTTGGGAAATAGCAGAGCTGATGTCTTTTATATGTGACACATTGGAGTAAAATTTTTTGAGGTCACCCTCAGTGTCTTATATAGATGACATCACTGCTTAAAAAATTTTGGGCACGTCCACCCAGGTCATATATATGTCACATACCTAGTATAACAGATAAGAAAAAATGTGTCAACTATAAATGACACATTTTTTTTTAGATTTTTTTGCTGTTCGCTAGGCTAGCATGTCGGGTTAGCCCCAGACTTCAGTAAAGAACAGCGTTTAAGAACGCATGGCTGAAATCAAGCCATAGCAGTCTTGTAGCTGAGCGAGTTTTTTTGCGTGCTTGCTTTCCTTTTCTGACGAAGGGTTTGAGTGATAGGGTACTTCAGCTGCTGGAAAAACAGCCCTGGATTCTAGTGATGGAGAGCAAGGGCTGTCTGTCATGGTTTTGATAGGTTGCAGGTCTTGATTTTGAAGCGCCTATGTCAACTCGTCCAGATAGTCGAATTGCTCGAAAGCTCTGCTATTGGCGATAGCCACCAACAATGTCCCTTTGGCCAAGGGCTGGTTGAGGGCAAGGGTCGTGTTGATGGGAGCGTTCTTTTGCTCACGGAGACCGATGATGTTGATGTCGTAGGTGTTGCGAACATCTAGCTGAATGATAGACTTGCCGATCCATTTATCAGGAATCTCAAACTCAACAATAGCGGTGTCCCCCTCGAAATGAAAAACGTCGTGAATTTTGTTGCGCAGCAGTGTCGAAACCAGGTTGACCCCAGCTTCGCGCTCTGGCGAGATAACCAAATCAGCACCGACGGCATAGAGGACTTCCTCGTAGCTCATACTCTTGGCCTTAGCGACAATTTTCTTGACGTCCAGCTTTTTACAGTTGATGACGGCAAGAACGGCTGCCTCTAGGTTAGTTCCTGTAGCGATAACCACAGCGTCGCAGTGGTCGATACCAAGCCCTTGCAGGAAATGGTAGTCGGTAATGTCACCGACAGCAGCCTTGCTGACCTGATCAGCGACCGCCTCAATATGGCGACCGTCATTGTCTGCAGCGATAACGTCCTGATCAAACTGGGTTAGCTCCCTCGCCACTGTGCGACCAAACACACCAAGTCCCAGCACACCGATAATTTTTCGTGTCATAAGATCCTTTCCTAGCCCACCAAAATGTTGGTTTCCGCATATTGGATGGGTTTTTCTTTTTTCTGAACAAGGCTGAGCAGGACAGTGATTGGTCCTACGCGGCCGATAAACATGAGTAGCATGATGATGACCCGACCACCCAAGCCCAGCTGGCTGGTGACATCCATGGTGATGCCGACCGTTGCTAGAGCGCTGGCCACTTCAAAGAGCAGGGCAAAGGGGTCAAGTGACGGCTCAACCTGCAAGAGCAGGAGATAGCCGACCAAAAAGACTGTAAAGAAGAAAATCAGCACCGTCAAGGTTTGCTTGAGCAGCTTTTGTGGAATGCTTCGGTACTGAAAGAGGATTTGGCTATTGCCAGATAGCTCGGCCTTGAAGACCAAGAAGAGAATGGCGACCACGCTCAGCTTGAGCCCGCCTGCTGTCCCACCAGGTGCACCCCCCATGAGCATTTGCAGGATATAGAGGATATTGGTCACCAAGTCAGTTTGGACATAGCTGATGGTCGAAAAGCCTGCCGTTCGCATGGTCACAGTTTGAAAAAAGCTGACTAAAAGTTGTTGTGGTGGGCTGTAATGCCCGATGGTGGCTGGATTATCCAGCTCAATCAACCAAGATAGGAGCGTTCCAGCTAGTAGGATGATACCGGTGGTGATCAGCATCAATTTGGAATGTGGTGACAACCAACGCTCCAGTCGCTTGGGCTGGCGTGGTTTGGTTAAGACGGAGCGCTTAAAGGCCTGAATCAGATCTTTCCAGACGATGAAGCCTAAGCCTCCTGATAAAATCAACCCTGCAATGACCAGATTGACCAAGGGATTGACGACGAAATCGCCCAGACTGTTGGCGCCTAGGTTATCAAAACCGGCGTTACAAAATGCAGAGATGGCGAGGAAAATGCTGTTAAAAATGCCATCTGCCCAACCATAGCGGGGAATGAAATCCACCATAAGAAGGAGGGCTCCCACCCCTTCGATAGTTAGAGTGATTTTGTAGATGGAAAAGAGATGCTCTTTCAAGCTTGTCGGCTGGTCAAAGCTGAGCGAGGACTTGAGCAATTCTTGGTCGTTGACACCGACCTTGCGCTTGAGGGTATAGTAACTGATGGCAATCAGGCTGACCAACCCCAGCCCACCAATCTGAATCAGAATCAAGCAGATAACCTGCCCTAGGCGATTGTAGACCTCAGCGACAGGAAAAACTGACAGACCGGTCACGCAAACCATGGAGACCGCGTGAAAGAGGTGGTCAAGGTAGCTGGTTGGCGGTGCACCTGCCACGTGAAAGATGGGGAGAGACAGTAAGAGACTGCCGACGAGAATAGTCGCTAAAAAACTGATACTCAGCTTCTGAGCGATGGTTAGGGGTCTTAATTCAGGCATCATAGGGGTTTCTTATTTGGCAAGCCAGCCTTTCTGGGGTATTTGTTAGGTGTTTCTTTGGTTTTGCGGACAATGGTCAGGTTGCGGGAATCACCGTTTGGCAGCTGGTAATCTCTTGTCTCGTCGACCTTGGCAAAGAGGGTCTGAAGCGCTGTTTTAGCGTCAAGTAACTCGCTGTCAGCCGCTGCTGCCTTGAGGGCAATCAGCTGACCATTGATACGAAGAAAGGGGATCGTCAGCTCTGCCAAGACTTGCAGGCGAGCGACAGCTCTGGCAGTGACGAGGTCAAACTGCCCTCTGAACGTCTTATCTTGACCAAAGTCTTCCGCTCTGCCATGATAAAAAGCGACACCAGTCAGCCCTAACTCCTCAGCTAGTAAGGTCAAAAAGCTAATCCGCTTATTGAGGGAATCGATAATGGTGACCTCAAGCTCTGGGCAGAGGATTTTCATCGGAAGGCTGGGAAAGCCAGCTCCAGCACCGATATCCAGCAATGTTAGGGGCTGGTTTTTGATGTGCCCCTGAAGAACTGGTGCAAGGCTGTCGTAGAAGTGTTTGAGATAGACCTCGTCGCGTGCGGTGATGGCAGTTAGGTTAATCTTTTCATTCCATTCAACCAAGAGCTCAAAGTAACGGTTGAATTGTGCTTTTTGCTGGTCGTTAAGGAAAAAGCCAGCGGCTGCCAAGTGGTCGTAAAATTCTTGTGGTGTCATGGTTATCCTTTATCGTCTTTAGTGGTTCCATTCTACCACAAACTCCCTTTTTTTGCCAAAGTATGGTATAATGGTTCTGTAGAAAAAAGGAGGAACTCTCTATGTTTTGGATTATTATTGCTATTGTTGCCCTTATTGCCTTACTCGTGGTCGGTGTGTATAACAGCCTGGTCAAGAGTCGGGTGCAAACACAAGAGTCTTGGAGCCAGATTGACGTTCAACTCAAGCGTCGTAATGACCTGATTCCTAACTTGATTGAGACTGTTAAAGGCTACGCCAAATACGAAGGTCAGACCTTGGAAAAAATTGCAGAGTTGAGAGCGCAGATTGCTAAGGCTAGCAGCCCAGCTGAAGCCATGCAGGCTTCTGATGCTTTGACTCGTCAAGTTGCAGGTATCCTTGCTGTTGCAGAAAACTATCCTGACCTTAAAGCCAATGCCAGCTTTGTCAAGTTGCAAGACGAATTGACCAACACCGAGAACAAGATTTCTTATTCTCGTCAGTTGTATAACACCACCGTTTCCAACTATAACGTCAAATTAGAAACCTTCCCAAGCAATATCATTGCAGGCCTGTTTGGTTTTAAGAAGGTTGACTTTTTACAAACTCCTGAAGAAGAAAAAGTTGTGCCAACAGTTAATTTTGACTTCTAATTTTTCACGGAAGAGGCTGGGAAAAGATTCCTAGTTTCTTCATTTTATTGTCGTTAATCAGAGGAGTTGTGGTGGTTTGGAGTAATTTTTATCGATTTTGTCTGTTTTAAAGTTGCCCATGCACAGATCATTAGTCCCCACTGCTGAGTGCTTTAAGGCTTTTGAGCTTTGAAGGGGGAGTGACGTAGTCTTGGAGATGTAATTCTGACGAATGAACGATTGTTGCCACACACTCTTTTTTCAAACTGGAGGAAAACCCTATGCTGTTTGAACAAATCAAGTCTAACAAGCGACGAACCATCGCTTTATTGCTCGTTTTTTTCGCTCTCTTGACAACTCTCGGAGCTGCGCTAGGTTATGTGCTGGCGGATTCACTGGCGTTCGGCGCTGTGCTCGCCCTTCTTATCGGGCTCATCTATGCTGCCATCATGATTTTTCAATCAACCAATGTGGTCATGTCCATGAATCAGGCGCGTGAAGTGACGGTAGCCGAAGCCCCAGACCTTTATCATGTGGTCGAAGACATGGCCATGGTCGCTCAAATCCCCATGCCACGTGTCTTTATCATCGATGACCCAGCCTTCAATGCCTTTGCTACAGGGTCAAGCCCCGAGAATGCAGCGGTTGCTGCGACGACAGGTCTTCTCGCAGTAATGAACCGAGAGGAACTTGAAGCGGTCATGGGGCACGAAGTCAGCCATATTCGTAACTATGACATCCGTATCTCGACCATAGCTGTCGCTCTCGCATCGGCAGTAACCCTCCTGTCTTCGCTGGGTGGTCGCATGATGTGGTATGGTGGTGGACGTTCACGCCGAAACAACCGCGATAACGACGGAGCTAGTGTCCTGATTCTGGTTTTTTCTTTGTTGGCAATCGCTCTCGCACCGCTGGCGGCCACCCTTGTTCAGCTAGCCATTTCCCGCCAGAGGGAGTACCTGGCTGATGCTGGCGCTGTTGAGTTGACCCGAAATCCCTACGGGATGATTAGGGCGCTTCAAAAATTGGACCAATCTGCCCCAATGCAGCAGTCTGTTGATTCAGCCAGCGCAGCTTTATATATCAATGACCCTAAGAAAAAAGAGGGCTTTAAATCCCTCTTTTACACCCATCCCCCCATTGCAGACCGTATTGCACGGCTAGAAAAGATGTAAGATAAGCCCCTTTCTGTTCACAACGGCTGACAGAAAGGGGCTATTTTATTTTTGTACTCATTTCCTCAACCGCTCACTGAAACTGATTGCCCAAATCAACAACGGTCAAAATAATGTCAGTCATTTCCTCAGGACTCTCTTGGCCACCTGTTTCAATCCAAAGACTGATGATGCTTTCTATGGAGGACAAATAAACGGTCAGGGCATAGGGATAAGGGATGCGGTAAGCCTCGACTAAGGCTTCTGCAATTTGCTCGTCGGGACTCAGTAGATGGCGAGTGAAGTCCTTGATTGATTCAGACAGATTCAAAAAGAGACTATTAGCTATGGCTGAAATAAAATCAAAATCCCCTTTCAAAAACTGTAAAATCGCTAAAATCCCTGCTCTAGGCTGATGCTTATGCCGCTCAAGCAGAATGTCAATCTCTTGCCAAGTATCATCTTTGAGGTGATTGATAAAGTCGTACTTGTCTTGATAATGGAGATAAAAGGTGCTGCGGTTGATGCCGGCTTTTTTAGTGATTTGGCTGATGGTCAAGTGTTCAATCTCAGTGTCCTGAAGCAGGAGCGTCAAGGCTTTTTTCAAGTAAGCTTTGGTTTCGGTTTGTCGGTGTTTCATCGCTCTATCCTTAAATCGACAGTTTGTCGTTTTTTGTTCTTGTGATTGCTATCGCTTCATGTTATCATAGATGGCAGTTAAAATCAACAATCTGTCTATTTTGTAGAGCTAATCAGGAAGGGAAAGGATTTAACATGGCTTATATTGATGTCAAACAGGTTTCAAAGTCTTATGGCAGTGGGGATAGTCGCATTGTGGCCAATCACGAGGTAACTTTTGCGATTGAACAAGGCGAGTTGGTGATTATCCTTGGGTCTTCTGGTGCTGGAAAATAGACCTTGCTAAATATTTTAGGCGGGATGGATACCAGTGATCAGGGGCAGGTGATGATTGATGGCGTTGACATCGCACAGTTCAATGCTCATCAGCTGACGAACTACCGCCGTGACGATGTCGGATTTGTCTTTCAATTTTATAATCTGGTCGCTAATCTCACGGCTAAGGAAAATGTCGAACTTGCCTGCGAAATCGTTAAGGATTCTTTAGACCCAACTGAGGTACTCAAACAGGTTGGGCTTAGTCAGCGTCTCAATCATTTCCCAGCCCAGCTGTCAGGAGGTGAGCAGCAGCGGGTATCGATTGCACGAGCAGTGGCTAAAAAACCAAAACTGTTGCTCTGCGATGAGCCGACAGGCGCTCTGGATTATCAAACAGGTAAGCAGGTCTTGAAAATCTCACAGGACATGTCTAGGCACCAAGGGGCGACCGTCATCATCGTGACCCATAACGCTGCTTTAGCGCCGATTGCAGACCGTGTGATTCATATGCGGGATGCAACGGTTAAATCCGTTATCACCAACGCCCAACCTCAGGATATTGAAATGCTAGAATACTAGGGTGCTGTCATGAAAAAATCAGTCTATCTTAAAGAATTGTCCCAGTCTTTTTTGGGTTCAAAAGGGAGATTTTTTTCAATCTTTAGCCTGATGATGATTGGCTCTCTTGCTTTGGTTGGTCTCAAGGTGACGACCCCAAATATGCAAAGGACAGCTCAGGACTACATCACAGAAACCCATCTGGTGGATTTAGCAGTGATGGCAGACTATGGCCTATCGGCAGAAGACCAAGAAGAGCTAAAGCAAGTTAAAGGAGCGACTGTATAATTTGGCTACTTAGCTGATGTGACCATCGCAGGTCAGGACGAGGCCGTTCGGCTCTTTTCCTCTCCGAAGACCTTGTCTACCTATCGGGTGCGCTCAGGGCGGTTGCCTGAAACAGCTCATGAAGTGGCTCTATCAGAACAGTTAAGTCCGTCTTATCAGATTGGAGATGCCATTCGTTTCACACCATCTTCTGACAGTCCTCTGACAACAGATACCTTTACAGTGACTGGTTTTGTCCAGTCCGCAGAACTTTGGGATAAGGAAGTCCTCGGTCAGACAAGGGCAGGAACAGGCGACTTAATGGCTTACGGAGTGACTACAGAGGCGGCTTTTGACAGCTCTGTTTACATGATTGCGCGTTTAGTCTATGATGAGTTGAGAGGGGAACCCTTTTTCACCGAGACCTACGATAGGAAAATAGCAGAGCATCAACAGCAATTGACAGCTCTCCTCGCTGATAACGGTCATCAACGTTGGCAGGTGTTAAGAGCAGATGCACAGTCGGAGATTGACCGCGGGCGCAAACAACTTTCAGAGACTAAAGAGCAAATCGCAGATGGTGAAGAGCAACTGGCAGAGGCTAGGGGAGCCCTTTCTCAGGGGCAAAGCCAATTAGAAAAAGGTCAAGAACTCCTCAACCAAGGTCAAGCCGAGCTTGCACTCAACATCAACTGGCGACTAGTCAAGCCGAATTGGCTCAATCGAAAAAACAGCTCGATGACAGCAAGTTGGAGCTTGAACAAGCAGAAGCGCGTTTAACAAAAACGTCACGTGAACTGGCAGAGGCAGATTTGGCGCTTCAAACGGGTAAAACAGCGCTTGACACGACGAAGGCCCAGCTGGAACAAGCAAGTAAGGCATTGGAGCAAAGTCAACTGTCCCTAGCTGCTGATAAAAAACAGCTGGATGAGTTAGCAACAAACCTTGCCCTAGAACAGCAGGTTTGGCAAACAGAGGTGTCACGTCTTGAGGCAGAAAAACAGGAGTGGCTTGTGCAGGGACAGGATCCTCAAAGCGCCTCTCGTCTGACTGCTCGAGAAAGTCAACTAGCAGAAACTGCTCAGCGATTGACCCAATTAGAAAACAATCTCCAACAAGGGCAGGCAGGCTATCAGAGTAACCTCACCATCTATGAGAACGAGCGGTCAGCCTATCAGACGGCAGAAAGCCAGTACCGCTCAGCCTTAGAGGCCTATGACCTACAGCTGGCTAGCTATCAACAAGGCAAGGCAGCCTATGAAGAAGGTCTAACCACCTATCAGCAGGGTAAGGTGGATTATGATGCAGGCTTAGCCGCTTACCAATCAGGTTTAGCCACCTATCAATCAGGTTTAAGTGCTTATGTCGCCAATCAAGCTCGGCTAGATCAGGAAAGTTTGGTCATCTCACAAGAGCAAGACCGCCTCAACTCGGCTAAAGCAGAGCTTGAGCGCTCCCAATCTGATTTTGACCGTCAGAAAGCTGATGCCCAAGCACAGATGGCGAGCGCAGATAAGGAACTCACTCAAGCGACAGACCAACTCAACCAGTTGACTGAGCCTGATTATAGGGTTTATACGCGTCAAACCTTTCCAGGCGGTCATGGCTATGATACCTTTAAAACAGGAGCCTCTGCCATTTCAGCTGTCGGCAATATCTTTCCTGTTGTCCTTTATCTGGTGGCGGCCCTAGTCAGCCTGACAACGATGACGAGTTTTGTTGATGAGGAACGTCATACTATCGGTATTTTTAAGTCCTTAGGATTTACTAATCGAGCCATCATGGCAAAATTTGTCGTGTATGGTTTGACCGCCAGTCTTGCTGGAACACTTGTCGGGGTTATCTTGGGACATATGGTGCTCTCTTCCATGATTGGCAATATTCTGACCCAAAAACTGGTTTTAGGGCAGATAAGTCATATCTTCTATCCTGGCTGGAGCTTGGTTGCTGTGCTATTAGCCCTGATCTCAGCGGTTTTGCCAACCTACCTCGTTGCCCACAGGGATTTAATCAGGGAAAAACCTGCACAATTACTACAAGCCAAACCGCCAGTTACTGGTTCTTCCATTTGGCTAGAACGCTGGACATTTATCTGGAAACGCCTCAGCTTTACGCACAAGGTCACTGCTCGCAACATTTTTCGCTACAAGCAACGGATGCTGATGACCATTTTTGGGGTCGCAGGGTCGGTGGCCCTTCTCTTTGCGGGCTTAGGTATCCAGTCTTCAATTTCAGGGGTGGCTAAGAGCCAGTTTGGGGAGCTATTGACCTATGACTTGATTCTAGTGGAAAATAGCAGAGCATCGCAAGATGATAAAGATCAGTTGACCAGTTTTTTAGAAACGGCAACTATTGCTCAGAAACTCCCTGTCCGTTTTTTCAGCACTTCAGAAACTATTCAGCAAACAGGTGACCAGACCATCACCCTACTTGTGGCAAATCAGCCTCAGCTGAACGATTTTATTCAACTCAGGCAACGACAGACGAAAGAGCAGCTAAATTTGAGCGACACAGGCGCTATTGTGACTGAAAAGCTGGCAACCCTATACGGTGTTGACCTTGGTGACCAGCTGACTGTGACGCTGGAAGACCATTCTGTGACCCTGACGGTTGCAGGCATCAGTGAACTATATGCTGGTCATTACATCTACTTATCTGAGGCATATTACGAAAAACTCCAACCTAAACCCAGTCCACCCAATGGTTACCTGATTCAGCTTAAAGACCAATCGCCTGAACATATCAAAGAAACAGCAGCAGAAGCCCTGAAGCAACACGCGGTCGCAAGTGTCGTTCAAAATACCACGCTTGAAATGGCTTTGACAAAGACGGCAGATTCCCTGTCAGCCGTTATGTTGGTACTGATTGCCCTCTCCATTTTATTAGCGGTTGTCATTTTATACAACTTAACGACGATAAATGTGGCAGAGTGCATTCGCGAACTGTCCACCATCAAGGTTCTCGGTTTCCATCATAAGGAGGTCACCCTTTATATTTACCGTGAAACCATTGTGCTGTCACTCGCTGGCATCATGTTAGGGCTGGGAGAGGGTGTTTATCTCCACCGCTTGTTGCTAAACATGATTGCCTCACCTAGTTTGATGTTCCAGCCTCAGGTGGATCTGAGTGTTTACTTGACACCAGTGTTTGCCATCGCTGTGATTTTGATTGTATTGGGTGTACTCATTAACCGCCGTTTGCGCCAGGTCGATATGCTTGAAGCCTTAAAATCTCTTGAGTAGCCGATTGCAGTTTCAAACGAGAAAAAGAGAGTAGGGCAAAAATTGGTCACCCAAAGCGGGAATTTTTCCTGTTCTTCCTAATTTTAAGCTTTGGACTAAACCAGCCTGCTGGACTATTTTACACTCAACCACTGCGTCTTGTTTAAGCATTCAAAAACAAGTTGAGAGGCAGGGACTTTTGTCTCAGGCTCCAACATTCTCTTATTATATTTTTCAACTTGGTCAAGACAAGTCATCGAAATCTTGCTATAATAGAATCAGTGAAGACAAAGGAGAAGATGATGTTTCGTTTAACAGACATTCGAAAACAGCCAGACGGTATTACTTTTCAGCAGATATTACACCTCGAAGAGGTGCTTAAAGCCAGAGAGCCAGAGATTTTAGCTTTGGGACCGGTCGTCGTTCAGGGGCAAGTCAGTCATGACCAAGGGCTCTATCTCTTGACCTATACCATGACCTATCAGCTGACCCTGCCATCCAGTCGCTCTTTAGAGCCTGTTCTTTTGGACAATAGCCAAGCTGTACAGGAAGTGTTTATTGCTGCTTCGAATGTCGCAGCAAAGCAGGAATTGGTTGATGACGATTTGGTCTTGATTGTCGAAGGAGACCATATTGACCTGACAGAAAGTGTTGTCGATAACATTCTCCTCAACCTGCCCAGTCGTGTCTTGACACCTGAGGAAGAGCAAGAGGAAGACTTACCGAGTGGGCAAAACTGGTCTATTTTAACAGAGAGCCAATACGACGCTCAAAAACAGGCTGAAAAGGAAGCCAGTAGCCCTTTTGCAGGTTTAGCTGGTCTCTTCAGTGAAGATGACACAAATTAGTGACAAAAAACTGACGATTTTTCTGAGAATTGTCAGTTTTTGCTTGACAAGCTCAGCTTATATTTGCTAGAATATATTTTTTATGACCATCACTTTTTTATAACATAGGAGGAAGAACATGATACGCAAAGCTTTTGATTCGGAAAAATACCTCAGTTTGCAACGTGACCACATCTTGGAGCGAATCAGTCAGTTTGAAGGCAAACTTTACCTAGAGTTTGGTGGTAAAATGCTGGAAGACTTCCATGCAGCTCGTGTCTTGCCTGGTTATGAACCTGATAATAAAATTAAACTCCTACACGAACTGCGTGAGCAGGTAGAAATTGTTATTGCCATCAATGCAAACAATATCGAGCATTCCAAGGCACGCGGTGATTTGGGGATTTCTTATGACCAAGAGGTCTTTCGTCTGATTGACAAGTTTAATGACCTTGATCTCTTTGTTGGGTCTGTCGTCATTACTCAGTATGCCGGTCAGCCTGCGGCAGACGCTTTCCGCTATAGCCTGACAAAACACGGCATATCATCTTACCTCCACTACCCGATTAAGGGCTATCCGACAGATATTGACCACATTATGTCGGCAGAAGGGATGGGGAAAAACGACTACATTCAGACCAGTCGCAACCTCATCGTTGTTACGGCTCCGGGCCCTGGTTCAGGAAAATTGGCGACCTGCATCTCCCAGCTTTACCATGACCAACTCAATGGCGTTAGCTCAGGATACGCCAAGTTTGAAACCTTCCCTGTTTGGAACTTGCCACTGCACCACCCTGTTAACTTGGCTTACGAAGCTGCAACAGCTGACCTTGATGACGTCAACATGATTGACCCTTTCCACTTGGAAACTTACGGGAAGACAACGGTCAATTATAACCGTGACATCGAGATTTTCCCAGTGGTCAAGCGTATGTTAGAGCGGATTCTTGGCAAATCTCCGTATGCTTCACCGACGGATATGGGTGTTAATATGGTCGGTTTTGCCATTACTGATAACGATGCTGCTGTTGAGGCGTCAAAACAAGAGATTATCCGTCGCTATTACCAGACCTTGGTTGACTTCAAGGCAGAACGAGTGAGCGAGGTAGCTGTCAAGAAGATTGAGTTCTTGATGAACGACCTCGGTATCACGCCAGCAGACCGCCAGGTAACCTTGGTGGCCAGAGAAAAGGCGGAACTGACAGGCGATGCTGCCCTAGCGCTTGAATTGCCAAATGGTCAGACGGTCACTGGTAAGACCTCTGATTTGTTCGGACCGACAGCTGCTGTTTTGGTAAATGCCATCAAAGCCTTAGCGGGTATTGACAAGCAAACGCACCTGATTGAACCTGATTATGTAACGCCAATCCAAGGCTTAAAAATCAATCACTTAGGCAACCGAAACCCCCGCCTGCACTCTTCTGAATTACTGATTGCCCTAGCGATTACAGCGCGCAACAGTCCAGAAGCCCATCGTGCCATGCAGGAATTAGGCAACTTACAAGGCAGCGAGGTACACTCAACAGTAATCTTGCCTGAAGAGGATAAAAATGTCCTCCGTAAATTGGGCGTCAATGTCACTGTCGACCCAATCTACTCACGTCAGAAACTTTACCGTCGTTAAACGAGCAAATCTAGACGACTATCTGAAAAAGATTTCAGAAGACGGTTTTCAAAATGTCGTCGTGGAGGTTAAGAAGCTCTCAACTCGTCAGTTGGTCTTGACGTGTTAAAATGGACGACTAGTGTCTGCTTGGCTTGGCAAAAGGAACAAAAAGAAAAATAGTTGGTTCGCCAGCTATTTTTTGTTATAATAGACCTATGTTTTATACTGAAAATGAAGAAGAACTCATGGCACTGGGGGAACGGTTAGCCAAACATCTTGACGCAGGTCAAGTGATTTTACTGACTGGCGAGCTGGGAGCTGGTAAAACCACCCTGACCAAGGGCTTAGCCAAAGGGCTGGGAATCACGCAGATGGTAAAAAGTCCGACTTATACCTTGGTCCGCACCTATGAGGGACGACTGCCACTTAACCACTTAGACATCTATCGTCTCGGTGATGACCCAGACAGTATCGACATCGACGAGTTTCTCTACAGCGACGGCGTAACCGTCATCGAGTGGGGTCGGCTTTTACCGAGTGACGCGGTTGAGGACTACCTGGAGCTGGTTATCGAGCGCCGTGACCATGGCAGACAGGTGAGCTTAGCGGCTTTTGGCCAGCGGTCTCAGGCGCTTTTGGAGGATTTTGAAAATGGCAGAGCAGACCATTAGTTTTCGAGAAGCCAGCGGACAAGATGCGGCGGCTTTTTTGGATTTTATGGCTCAAGTCGCAACAGAGACCGATTATCTGGTCATGGATGACAGTGGCTTGTCCCAGTCTGTTGAGCAAATGGCCGACACCTTAGATAAGTTCTATCGTGCCAATGACCAGTTTTGTTTACTGGCCTTAGTAGATGACCAGTTAATTGGTGCCTTGACCGTTAGAACAGCTCCACAGTCCAAACTAAACCATATCGGGCATATCTTTTTGGCTGTTCACAAACCATACTGGGGGCATGGCCTGGGACGCCTGATGTTAGAGGAAGCTATTGACTGGGCGGAGCAAGAAGATGTGTTAGCCAGATTAGAATTAACCGTGCAGGTCAGAAATGACCGAGCCACTCGCCTTTACCAACATTTGGGATTTGAAATTGAAGGAACGAAACAGCGAGGAGCCGTTTCCGCTACAGGTGACTTTCTGGACGTTTACATGATGGCAAAAATGATAGGATAACTAATGAGTATTGGGAAAAAAATTGCCCTGATGTTGACAGGGATTATCACTGTGACAGCTATTGCGGTCGGTTTGTATCTGACCACAGCCTATTCGTTTTCAACCAACGAGCTGTCCAAAACCTTTAAAAACTATCGGCAAGATAGCATACAAAGCACAGCGATTGCTGACACAAAGCCGTTTTCAGTTCTTTTGATGGGGGTAGATACTGGATCAGGCTCTCGTGAGGACAGATGGCAAGGGCAGAGCGATTCGATGATTTTGGTCACCGTTAACCCTCAGACCAACACCACAACCCTGACCAGTCTGGAGCGAGATACCTTGGTCGATTTGCTAGATGACACTGGTGAACCTCTCGGGACAAAAACTAAGTTAAATGCCGCCTATGCCTATGGAGGTGCACCGATGGCCATCAAGACTGTGGAGGGCTTGATGGATATTCGGATCGATTATTACATGCAGATCAACATGCAGGGGCTGGTTGACCTAGTCAATGCTGTTGGTGGCATCACCGTGACCAATCAGTTTGATTTCCCAATTCGTATCGATGAGTGGGAACCTGAGTACACTTCAAGCGTTGAACCAGGAACGCACAAAGTCAACGGCGATCAAGCCTTGGTCTACGCCCGCATGCGCTACGATGACCCAGAAGGGGACTACGGTCGCCAACGGCGCCAACGTGAAGTTATCCAAAAACTCGTTTCCAAACTGCTAGCGCTCAATAGCTTGAGTAGTTACCGTAGCATTTTGACCGCTGTCAGCAAAAACATGAAAACTGACATCCTGTTAACACCACAGACGATTCCTGACTTGTTGGCTTATCGTCAGGCGATTAGTAACTTGCAAACTTATCAGTTGCATGGCGAGGATGCCATGGTTGATGAGGTTAGCTATCAAGCCGTAACTAGAGAGCATCTGCTTGAGACCCAAAATCGAATTAAGCGTGAACTGGGACTACCAGAAAACCAAGACCTGACGACAATAGCTGTACTTTACGAAGACATCTATGGCATGTCCCCAGAGGTTTCAACAACTTATCAGGACACTGTTTCCCCTACTCCTTCGGTTGATTATAATGACCCCTCTAGTCAATCAGAAAGCTTAGCGCCTCTAAATCCAACATTTGGAAGTCAGTCATCAGGAGACACAACCTCGGATTAGCTAATCAGAAAATGATTTATTATAAGAGAAGACTAACAGGTCTCCTCTTTTTTATTAGACGACATTGTCTCTGTTCAGCTACCAAAAACCGGAGTTGTTGAAAAGTGTAAAAATAGGCTCTTTGTCAACTGTAGTGGGTTGACCCACTTAACACCGAGAGAGGACAGTTCTTGTCTTCTCTCGTTTTATGTTTATGGCCATGAAAATGCGAGTTTTGTCTTTTCAAAGTTTCTGAAACCAACGGCGTTGCGCTTAATAACCTTGATGATGTTGTTGGTTGCTTCCATCTTGGCGTTAGAGTAGGGCAATTCCAGGGCATTGGCAATCTTGTCCCTATCCTTCAAAAATGTTCTAAAAACTGTCTGAAAGACAGGATTAACGCTTGAAATCGTCTCCTCAATCAGCCCAAAGAGCTGGTCAGCTTTCTTTTCTTGAAAATGAAACAGGAGCAGTTGATAAAGTTCGTAATGCTCTTTCAGTTCTTGAGAATAGCCGAGCAGTTTAGTGACAACCTCCTGATTAGTCAAGTGCCTGCGAAAAGTTGGGCGATAAAAGCG
>NZ_JBGTZA010000037.1:0-17129 GCF_041807805.1 Streptococcus sp. E29BA | reverse complement strand
AAGGACTTAGTCCTGTGCAATACAGAATTAAATCCTTTCAATAATATTTCTTGTCCAACTTTTGGGGGTCAGTACATGATTTCAAGGGCTTTTCCTTACTTTTCTTGTAAATCAGAGTATTCCCAGCTCATCTAATTGCTATCAACTGAGCCTTTGCTTGATAAGATCACGCAGTTCTCGGCGTTTAGCGATCCATAACGGACGATCATCATAGGCATAAGTCCGATTGGTCAGGAAAATCACCGCTTGCTGACGTCGTCGATTGATCATGATAAAGGGACCAGTGTAGCCTGTATGGTCGAGCCAGTCACCGTCAAGATTCCAGCCCAGAGAGCGCGGTTTATCTGGACTGCCATAGTTGGCTAATAAGTCCACTCCAAAATCTGCCATCAAATAATGCTCGCAAAAGCGCTCTAAATCGGTCACTATCGAAAAAAGACCAGCTGACCCTGCATGAACGCCCAAAACCTGAGCTTTAGGGTCATGAACCAGCCCGTCTGCTCTGCCATTGACCGTCAAAACAGCCCCTAAACGAGGACCAAAGCTGGTTTCTGCCATCCCAAGAGGTCGAAACACCCGCTCCTGAAACAACTCAGCTAAACTTTTTCCAAACAAGTCTTCTAGCATAAAACCTAACAACAAGAAGTTGATGTCCGTGTACAAGAAACGCTTATCCGTGGTGACGGTAATGTGGTTGATAGCCGCCCGTAACTCCCTTGCGCTCAGTTGGTCGCGGTTTGGGATATAAGGGTCAATACCTGAGGTGTGAGTCAGGAGCTGCCTGATCGTAACCGTCTCGTCTGCTACTTCAGGGTAATAACTTTTAAGTGGTTGATCAAGCTCTAGTGTCCCATCTGCCAACAGCTGGATAATTACCGTCCCCACACCGACTACCTTGGACACACTAGCGAGGTCATAGACTAAGCCAGCCTCAACAGGAGCCTCAGGGGCTACCTCACCGATGTACCACTCCTGCCATCGCCCTTTTTGGAAAATAGCCAAGCTAGCCCCCAGATAGAGATGTTCTGACCGCTGTTGGTTGATTTTATCAATAATTGCCTGCATCATTTGACAAACCACCAGTCCAGCCGACTTGGATCCGTCACAATGAGCGCGGTTTCCTTTTTATTGAGCGTCGTCTCTAGTCCCAAGTCTTTGCAAATGACTGCAAAAGAAGCAAGGTCGACAGTCTTATCAACGGAACATTCTACCATGCTGATGTCCCAGGTCTGGTCGTTATCAGCCTGCAAGTCAGCCCCCTGTGCTTCGTTCAGCTCGACAGACAAGGGCAGACAGTCATAAAACGAGAGAGAAACCGACCTGTCAGGGACATTCAATACCAGACGGTCTACGATGACATCCGATAAACCGTTGAAGCCAGAGTCAGCCAAAAGGTCTGGGTAAGGAACTGGCTCAAGGGTTGTGACATCATCTTCTCCATGCAATAGCAGACGATCCCCTTCTGGGGACAGGGCAGAGAAGGCATAGCCTGTTTGACCCTTATACACCCTCTCCACAGGTATTTTTCGTGCTAATAGCTCTGCTATTTCTGCCGTATCAGCCTTAAGCACCAAGGTGTGCAGCT
This sequence comes from Streptococcus sp. E29BA, assembly GCF_041807805.1. Lineage (NCBI taxonomy): Bacteria > Bacillati > Bacillota > Bacilli > Lactobacillales > Streptococcaceae > Streptococcus > Streptococcus sp. E29BA. Next base: position 15,544 of record NZ_JBGTZA010000037.1, on the reverse strand, counting down.
TTTTAGGTCCATTGACTGCTCGCGTTCGATAAGATGGCGATTCTTCCAAAGTCAGTCGCGTCTCTCTCGCCGCATGTCCGCCTAAAAAAGCAAAGGCATTTTCCTCATGAAGCACTCGCAAACCAAGAATGTGCTCATAAAAATCCAGATTCCGCTGGCGATTGTTAACCCGAATATAGGGGGCAAGTAAGGCCATGTTTTCATTTTTTTTCATAGACTTATTTTAGACTAATTAGGCGATTTTGACAACTATTTCGACAGATGAGACAAGTTGCGGTATAATAGAGGTATTTCAACTGCAATCACCTCATTAGAAAGGGCAGGCCTGCTGATGTGGGCTCAACATGTCGCTCATTAACAAGAGGTGATTAGAAAACAAAAGGAGTTTCCATGCGTTACAATCAATTTAGTTACATCCCTGTCAATGAAAATAACCAGCTGGCGGATTTTACCCAACTCGGCTTTACCCTATCTGCAACAAAAACAGGCAAGGACAACCTAGACACCTTTGTCCGCGCGACATTCTTTCACTACCCGGATACCGATTACCCTGTCAGCCTCTTAGCGGCCGATCAGGAGACCGACCTCTTGACCTTCCTTCAGTCGGAACGTCCCCTGACCGAAGAGGTCTTCTACACGGTCGCTCTCCAGCTCTTAGGATTTGTGCCTGGGGTGGATTTTACTGACTGGACGGCATTTATTGACAAACTCGCCTTTCCGATTGCCTTTTCTGAGGGCAATTTATTGGCGAAACTCCACCAGTTGTTGGCCACACGGATGAAAACTGGTTTGACCTTGATTGACCATCTGGTTAGCCAGGGCTTACTGCCACTGGATAATGACTACCATTTCTTCAACGGCAAAAGCCTTGCGACCTTTGATACCAATAATTTGGTGCGTGAGGTGGTCTATGTGGATAGCCAGCTAGATACAGACGATGATGGGGAGACTGATCTCGTCAAGGTTAACATCATCCGTCCCAAAACATCTCACCAACTGCCAACCATGATGACCGCCAGCCCCTATCACCAAGGCATCAATGGCTCAGCCAGCGACAAGAAACTCTACAAGATGACAGGCAGTCTGACGGTCAAAGAAGCAGGTACGATTGCCGTTGACCCACATGAACCGACTTTCCCATCTGAACAAACCAGCATCCTGCCTGAAAGTCCTGCGACAGAAACCTTTGCTCACATCGGCAGCTACACCCTCAACGACTACATGCTGGCTCGAGGCTTTGCCAACATCTACGTGTCTGGTATCGGCACAGCAGGTTCGACAGGCTTTATGACCTCTGGCGACTACCAGCTCATCAGCTCCTACAAGAGTGTTATTGACTGGCTAAATGGTCGTGCCATCGCCTACACCAACCAAAAACGTGAACAGCAGGTGCTAGCGACTTGGGCGACAGGTGAGGTCACAACGACGGGGATTTCCTATCTGGGTACCATGTCTACAGGACTTGCCACGACGGGCGTTGACGGGCTCAAGGTCATCATCGCTGAAGCCGGCATCAGCTCTTGGTACGAGTATTACCGTGAGAACGGCTTGGTGTGCAGCCCAGGTGGTTATCCGGGCGAAGACTTAGACAGCTTAACCGCCTTAACTTACTCCCGAAGCCTCTTGGCAGGAGATTTTGTTCATAGCCGAGCGGTATATGACAAACGTCTCGAAGAACAAGCTCAAGCGCTTGACCGCGAGACAGGCAACTACAACCAGTTCTGGGAAAATCGCAACTACCTCCCTCATGCTCACAAGGTCAAGGCGACAGTGGTCTACACCCACGGCCTCCAAGACTGGAATGTCAAACCGCGTCAGGTCTATAACATTCTAAATGCCCTACCGGACACTGTGGACAAGCACGTCGTCCTGCATCAAGGACAACACGTCTACCTCAACAACTGGCAGTCCATCGATTTTCGTGAGAGCATCAATGCCCTCCTGACCCAAAAACTGCTCAAACAGAACAACGGTTATCATCTCCCAGCCGTCATCTGGCAGGACAACGCCGCAGAGCAGACTTGGCAGACCCTTGACCAATTTGGTCAAGACAAGACCATCCGTTTTGATCTTGGTCAAGGTGAGCAAACCATCCAGAACCAGTATGAGCAAGAGACCTTTGAGCGCTACGACAAGGACTTCAAGACCTTCAAAGCCGATCTTTTTGCAGACAAGGCTAACGCCATCTGCATCGACTTGCCAGTCACTCAAGCTGTGCTCATCAACGGTCAAGCCCAGCTTCATCTGACCCTCAAATCGTCAGAAAACCGTGGGCTCCTGTCTGCTCAGCTATTGCACCAAGGAAAAGTCAAACGCCACACGGATACCCCCGTGCCACTGGGTGCTGCCACTATCGACAATGGACAAAACTTTCAGCGCGAGCCTGTTCGTGAGTTGCCATGGGTGGAGACGGAACAGCGGATAATCACTAAGGGCGTGCTCAACCTACAGAACCGAGATGGGATTCTGACCGTGAGCGACCTGCCTGCGGACGATTGGATTAGCCTGACCTTTGATTTACAACCGACCATCTTCCGTTTAACTGAGGGTGATACGCTTCGGCTCCTGCTCTATACGACCGACTTTGAGCACACCGTTCGAGACAACAGCGACTATCAGTTAACGGTCGATTTGAGTCAGTCTAAACTTTATCTGCCTATTGACGCTTAATGTGGTATAATTGTTAAAACAGTGATATAGAAAGAGGACACCCAACATGATGAATATGCAAAATATCATGAAACAAGCACAAAAGATGCAAAAACAAATGGAAGCTAAACAGGCTGAGCTGGCTGGTACAACCTTTATTGGTAAGTCTGCTCAGGACTTAGTAACAGCGACCTTTACAGGCGATAAACAGCTGGTTAATTTGGAATTCAGCCCTGCTATTGTTGACCCAGAGGATATCGAGACCCTGTCCGACATGACTGCTCAGGCCATCAACGATGCACTTAACCAGATTGATGAAGCCACCAAGAAAACACTCGGTGCCTTTGCTGGTAAACTGCCGTTTTAAGTAAATGAAGACGCCTTTCTTTTCGGAAAAGGCGTCTTCATTTATCTGATTTACTGCTGACTGAAGGCACAGGCTCACTCCGCACTGAGAGTTAAGAGTTCTCGGAAAGGGACATGTTTTCTAATCGCGGTATCAGCGCTGTAGGTAGTAGACCAGAGCGGAGGGTAGGTTGAGATGACAAGACCATCCTTAACCTGCTCTGCCATTGGCTCCGCCCCAGCAAACCAAAAAGACTCATAAAAGAGGGGCACACGGTCACTCTGGGCCCATGTCAAAAAATGTGGGTAAGTCACTCCCAGACTAGGGTATCGGGAGCAAAATAATGAACCGTCTGCTGACCCTCGCACAGGGCAAACAGACCGCCAAAAGCATCAAGACCAATCAAGGTTTGGTCCGACGGATATACTGTGTGAAAGACTTGGTTGTGGGGTAACAGCCCTTCTTCAGCTCCTAGCACCAAGAGCCCATAGCCACAATAGTTGTCCTTGACCTGCAAGGGCTAGTTTAATAGGGTAGCAAGCCACATCATGCCTAGTCCTCAAAGAGCTCTGCCAGTCCCAAACCGACAAAGGGGTTATTGATGATTGTTTCTTGCTTGTCTAGCAAAAGGCGATTATCGTCGAACTCTTTGAACTGCTCATAGATTTTGGCAGTCATGCGGGCGTCTTCTAGACTATTATGACCCCGCCCCTTAATTTTGAGGAAGTCAGCTACACTTTGCAAACTCAAGCGGGCAATCCCATTGAGATCCGTGCTACGGCGCTCAAAAGCCTCGTCATAGACGTCGACCACATACTGTCCTGTCACATCTAAACCATAAGTCTGCAAAATCGGCAGGTCACTCTTGTGAGCATTGTAGCCAATAAGTGCAGTGTCGCTAACAAACGCAGCAAAGTCAGCCACCACCTGTTCAGCAGGCGGTGCGGTCTGAATCTTATCACTGGTGATGCCTGTCAGCCCATTGATAAAGCTCTTGAGAGGCTGGTCAGTGTGCACATAGCTATCAAAATGAGCCTGTTCCTGACCATCAACAAATTTCACTGCTGACACTTGCAAGAGATCGTAGTGACCGTCCTTGCGTTCGATAAATTCCAAATCAAAAGCAATGTAAGTCTCTAACTGTTCCATGATTACCCTTTCTAATGGTGAGAAAAGAGCGGGTTGCCCTGCTCTTCTTTTTTATTTCCCAAATAAACGAGCGAAAAATCCTTTATTGACAGGTTCAACAAGAACGTCCTCTGCCTCGATGACCTCATCTTTTTTCTCCGCTTCAGTCTTGACCTGATCAAGTTCCAATTTTAGCGTATCACGCTCCTTGAGCGCCGTTAGGGTCAACTGTTGTTGCTGGTCAATCTGCTTGTCTTTTTCTGCGATCTGCACATCTTTGACCTTGAGTTGCTCACTCAAAGCCGCCATCTGGGCATCCTTGGCCTTGAGTTGCTCGTAGAGCCGCGTAATTTCCGTGTTTTTCTCATCCACCAAAATCTCAAAAAACTCACGATGCTTGGCTTCTTCGCTAATCGGCTCATCCTCAAAAATGGTCTTCTTGTAAATCTCCTCCAGCTTAATCAAGCCTGACCGTTTCACGACCGTCACGCCCTTATCGTTTTTCTCGATGTCCTCTTCCGCCAAGGTCTTAATCCGATTGTTGATGGCTTGGCGACTAACACCCAAAATCTCTGCCAGCTCACTGACGGTTTTTTCTACTGTCATAAGTCCTATTTTCCTCGTCTTTTCTTAACAAAATCATAACACACCCCCTATCATTTGTCAACTTTTCCTATGGTTTTGGGTAATCGCCCAATAGCAGAGCTGACCAGTTTGTGGTACAATAGCAGTATGAACAAACTACTTTTAATCGACGGCTCTTCCGTCGCTTTCAGAGCCTTTTTTGCCCTCTATAACCAGATTGATCGCTTCAAAAATGCCAACGGTCTTCACACCAATGCCATCTACGGTTTCCACCTCATGCTGGACAGCCTGCTGACTCGCCTCCAGCCGACCCATGTCTTGGTAGCTTTTGATGCTGGCAAAACCACCTTTCGGACAGCGTTCTACGCCGACTACAAGGCTGGTCGTGCCAAGACCCCAGACGAGTTCCGTGAGCAGTTTCCCTACCTGCGGGAGCTCCTGACGGCACGCGGCATCGCCTACTACGAGCTGGCAGATTATGAGGCGGATGATATTATCGGGACTTTGGCGACAATGGCAGAGCAGGACAGTCAGGACTTTACCATCACCATTGTCAGCGGGGATAAGGACTTGATTCAGCTGACAGATGCCAATACCACCGTTGAAATTTCTAAAAAAGGGGTCGCCGAGTTTGAAGCCTTCACCCCAGCCTACCTGCTGGAAAAAATGGGGCTAACGCCTGAGCAGTTCGTCGATCTCAAAGCCCTCATGGGGGACAAATCCGATAACATCCCTGGTGTCACTAAAATCGGTGAAAAAACAGGCATCAAACTCCTCCTCGAACACGGCAACCTAGACGGGATTTATGCCAACATCGACCAGATGAAGCCCAGCAAGATGAGGGACAACCTCGTCAACGACCGCGACCAGGCCTTTCTCTCTAAACGGCTAGCCACCATCAACACCAACGCTCCTCTGACCATCGGACTTTCGGACATTAAACTGAAACAGCCTGACCTTGACCACCTCAGCCGTTTTTACGATGAAATGGGCTTCCGCCAGTTCAAGGCTGGACTGGCCGAGCTAGACGACACTGGCAGGTCTCGTGAAGTGGTTGAGGTGACCTACACCGAGGTGACTGAACTATCAGAGGAGATGCTGACAGAGGACATGTTTCTCCATCTGGAGATCTTAGGAGACAACTACCATGTCGAGCCGATTGTCGGACTTGCTTTTGGCAATCAAGACCAGATCTATGTCTCCACAGATACTAGCCTCTTGCAGTCAGATCTGTTTAGGGACTTCCTCAGCCGACCCGTCAAGACCTATGATGCCAAACGGGTCAAGGTGCTGCTGGCTGGTCTAGGCGTGGACATGGCAGCAGCTCGTTTTGATAGCCGTTTAGCCAGCTACCTGCTGTCAACTGTTGAGAACAATGACATCTCAACCATTGCTAAGCTCTACGGTGACTTTCCACTGTCGGACGACCTCGAGGTCTATGGCAAGGGGGTCAAGCGCGCCCTGCCTGAACGCCCTGTCCTGCTCAGCCATTTAGCCAAAAAACTCCAAGTGTTAGTTAGCACCGAAGAAGTGCTACGCACCAAGCTAGAGGAGCAGGGACAGACTGCCCTCTACATGGACATGGAGCTACCGCTAGCGAATGTGCTAGCTAAAATGGAAATCGCCGGCATCCATGTGGAGCGTGAGGTGCTGGAGGCCATGCAAGTGGACAACCAAGTGGTGATCGACCAGCTGACGCAGGAGATTTACGACCTAGCAGGGCAGGAGTTTAACATCAACTCACCTAAGCAGCTGGGCACGCTCCTCTTTGAGACCTTGGGCTTGCCGACTTGGGCGACTAAGAAGACCAAGACCGGCTATTCCACTGCCGTTGATGTCTTGGAAAAGCTGGCGCCTGAAGCGCCAATTGTGGCGAAAATCCTCGAGTACCGCCAGATTAGCAAGATCCAGTCAACCTACGTTATCGGGCTTCAAGACTACATCATGTCAGATGGCAAAATCCATACCCGTTATGTGCAGGATTTAACCCAGACAGGGCGTTTGTCGTCAACCGACCCCAACCTGCAAAATATCCCTGTTCGTCTGGAACAGGGCAGGTTGATTCGTAAAGCCTTTAAGCCAAGTGAGGGGCAGGTGCTCTTGGCCTCTGACTATTCTCAGATTGAGTTGCGCGTGCTGGCTCACATTTCCCAAGACGAGCATCTGATTGAGGCCTTCAAGCAAGGCGCAGACATTCATACCTCAACAGCCATGCGGGTCTTTGGCATTGACAAGCCTGAAAATGTGACGGCAAACCATCGTCGCGATGCCAAGGCCGTCAACTTCGGCGTGGTCTATGGGATTTCGGATTTTGGCTTGGCTAATAACTTAGGTATCACCAGAAAGGCCGCCAAGGACTACATTGATACCTATTTTGAGCGTTTCCCTGGTATCAAGCGTTACATGGACGAGATGGTTGCTCAAGCCAAGGAACAGGGCTATGTGGAGACCCTCTTTCACCGCCGTCGCGAGCTGCCAGATATTCACTCGCGCAACTTCAACGTCCGGAGTTTCGCCGAGCGCACGGCCATCAACTCACCGATTCAGGGGTCTGCTGCAGACATTCTCAAGGTTGCCATGATTAACCTAGATAAGGCCCTGACCGCTGGTGGCTATCAGGCACGTATGCTCCTTCAGGTGCACGACGAGATTGTCCTTGAGGTGCCAATAGCAGAGCTGGATGCTGTTAGCCAACTGGTCACCGAGACCATGCAGTCTGCCATCGAGTTATCTGTGCCCCTCATCGCTGAAAGCAGTTCAGGAGAAAACTGGTACGAGGCGAAGTAACACAGCCATAGAAACTAAAGGAGCACAAACATGGCCAAATATGGTGATTTACAGGCTAAATACCCAGACCTAGAGGTCTGGGTACATCCTGCTGAATATGCAGATTTATATGATTTGACGGTTCGGGGGATTAAGACAGCGACCAGTTCTTGGTATGCGGAATACGCCTCGCCAGATGAGCTGGATCAACCAGGTGACCGATTCATTATGTTAGACAATCCTGAACACCCCACTCAGGAAGTCCTGCTTGAAACGGTAAAGGTCATCATCGAACCGTTTAATGCGACCTCAGAAGAGACAGCGTGGTGCAATGCAGAAGGTGACGGCACAGTTGCTGACTGGCAACAGATTTTCGGTGACTTCTGGCAGCGGCATCTGCCAACTGTCGGACTGGACTTTTCAGAGACAGGTTTAGTTGTCACAGAATTTTTTAAAGTTGTTGAACAATAGAAGTTCTCTAATGGGATAGATTGTAAAAAATAATAAAATTAGTCTACTGATTTATTGAAGTGAGAAAGAGATATTTTCTCACTTCAATTTTTATTATCTTGGTACAGCTTACATGTGATATAATAAAGTATAAAACTAAAGGAGAACTTGGCGAATGGTGCAGCTCAAGATTATTAGTCACCCTTATGAAAAACAAATTGCTTTTCAAAAGTGGGAAGAAGAGCAACAAGTTTGGGAAAATATCACCTATCAACAAAATAGTAATAGTCAACTAATTTCTGATCAAATTAAAACAGCCTTTTTCCCTTTCAAGGTTAGGGAAATCGTGGACATCTTAATTACAGAGTACGATGATGGACAAGAGATCGAACTAATTTTTGAAGGAACCGCAGAAGAATTTAAGGAGTTACACACCCTTATCAAGCATCATTCCCATGAAGCTTCATTAAATTTAACAAAATCATCTCTCCGTTTACAAAATGCTCGTACAATTTTGCCAAGAGTAATCACGATTTTTGAGGGGGTTAAACAATTAATTACAACTGATGAAGTGGTTAATCGTGACATAATGCAGTTTAAAGAGGCAGCTAGTGATGTGATCCCTGTGGTTGTTTTGGGAAATTATAGTGTTGGAAAATCCAGTCTTATCAATGCCTTGATTGGGGAAGATTTATTGCCTAACAGTGATAGTCCTGCAACCGCAAAAATTATCGATATTCGTCCATCGGATAAAGAAGACGTCTGGGAATTGGCTTTTGAACTCAATCAAGAACCAATTAAACTGAGTTATAAGCGAGACCAGTTTATTTTTACTGAAGGAAGTGAGAGAATCGAAGCAGACTTTCCTGAACTGAAAGAGATGGTATTTTCTACTCATTCAAATAGTCCGCAACAGGTGTTTCAACGTTTCTTAGGCTATTTAAATGAGTCTCCTCAAACAGACGAACGACACATCTCAGAATTGGTTCAAGTTAGAATTCCAATTACTCAAGGTGTCCTGGGGCAGCCTGATCATCGTTTTGCCATCTTTGATACGCCAGGATCCAACTCTTCATCAAATCAAAACCACCTAGAGGTGCTTAAACAAGCCATGTCTAATATGAGTAACGGTGTTATTCTCTTCGTAACAGATTACACTTCTTTAGATGCACTGGATAATATGGCACTTTACCGTGAGCTGAGCCAGCAAGTGGATATTGATACTCGTTTTACTATCTTGGTTGTCAATAAAGCTGATCAGATTGATTTTTCTGATTTTGATGAAACTAAAGTTCTTAGTCAGGCACTACCAAAGCAGCTTTATTCACAAGGACTATATTTTGTATCACCAGTAATGGGGCTTGGACATAAAACAGCAGGACAATTCACAGATTATACCTATGATCGGATCTTCAAAAAATCTTTAGATGAATTTACCAATCCAACTTCCCCTTACTATCAAGAGCTTTATCGCTATATGATCGTTCCAGAACAGTTGAAAAAAGCAAAAATTGAACAGGCAAAACAGGTGACAACAGATGCTTTGTTATTTGCTAACAGCGGTTTGCTCAGTCTGGAGCAAGAGTTGGATACTTTTGCTCGTTATTATTCTCCTTATAATAAATGCCAGCAAGCCAAGCTTTATTTGGAAAAGACTATTTTAACAACTGAGCAGAATATTACCCACCTAACAGAAGAGCTAGAGGAAGAAGCTAATCGCTTAGCAGATAAACTAGAAAGTGAAAAGAATGATTTAATCAATCGAACAACTAGAAAAGGCAAAGAGCAGCTGATGGATTTACTTGATGTTCATCACTCCTCTCTTCAAGCCTTGCTATCATCTCCCAATATCACGTTGACTGCTGAAAAATTAGCTGATTTGTGTGAACAAGAATATCAGAATAAGAAAAAATCTGCTGGTCTTGAACAATTTAGAAAGGATAAAGATCAGAACTGGAAAAATCTACAACATCATTTTTCTAACCTTGGTTCGCATATCAAATCTGCTCTTGACGAGCGTGACATTACAATTCTCAAACAAACTTTTGACCAAATCCAAGAAGATACTAAAGAAAGTTTCAAAGGTTCAGAAGCCTATGGGAAGAAAAAACGCCAAATCTTCGAGGAAGTCTCTCAATCCTTACTGAATGATGCTCAAGCGATTTTTGATAAGGATTGGCAAGAGACACGGCAGCTCCTTTTTTCTAAGTCTGCCCAAGAACTGGAACAAGCTTGTCTAAATTTGAAACAACGGCTGGCATTTGAGATTGGTTTAACAGACACATTGCCGTTTGATAAGCGCGAGGAAATAAAAGAGCTCATTTTATCTCATGAATCCCTCCAGCTAAAGCATCATATTCGCTTTGATAAAGAAAAAGTAGTACAGGGGTTTAAATTAGGTGATGTACATTTATTTGGAAATCCCTATAAGCTTGACCTTGATAAATTAGTGAAATTATACCATCATACATTATTAAAAGAAATTAAGCTATTTTTTGAGACTTTAGTGACAGACCACCGACAAGCTATTCATCATTGGTTAGAGCAACTATTGTCCTTAATCAATAGCCATATTACTGAATTTAATCCTGAGTTACGCGAAACACATCAATTATTGATTGACAAACAAGAATGTATAGCACATTACGAAGCAGTATTAAGGCAGTTAAAAAACTATTCAGAAGAGCTGATAAGCCTAATGAGTTTTGAAGATAGGAGACAAGGGGAAATTTAAGATGGGAATTAAGAGAATAATCCAGAATACAGCTGGTAAGGCTGCGGATGCAATCAGTCATTTATCTGCTTTAAGCCCTGAGCAACTGCAACAATTACAGGAGAAGCAAGACACCTACCTAGCAGAGAAACCAGAACTTGATAGTCAAGACAGCAAAGAGCAAATCAGTCGTCTTCTGGCTAAACATGCAACAGATATTTACCATGCATACCTTTCTCAATTAAAAGAACTCTACCTACCACTAGAAAGGCGAGCTGAATATGACAAAGACTTTCGTCCAAGTACAAATATTCGCTACATCAATATTACCAAATGGGTAACAGATAAAACTGAAAATAGTCTAGAGAAACTGGTCAACGTTTACGATGTTCTATCTAATGAAGCTTGTAACATCTCGTTGGTTTTTCACCGACAAAAAAATCAGACCAAAGTCTACCTGGCAGTGACCAACACAGCGAATGCAAACAACAATGTTGATGTGGATAGCTATCGAAGACGCCTAGAGTCTGCCATCAAAGGGAATTTTCCTGGTTCAACGTGGGCAAAAGAGATTGGTCGTGGTCAATTGCCTTGTTTCAACGAACATACTTCCTACTCTGTTGCAACAGCTTCAAATATTCCAACGGAGAAATCTCAACAGTTTATCAGCCAAACTATCGAAAAACTCTTAGATGGCTTTGTACCTGAAACCTTTGAACAAGAATATGTGCTAGTCCTTCTAGCAACGCCGATTCGTGACCTTGCAGAACGAAAATTGATGTTATCCCAGATTTATTCAGACCTTGCTCCCTATGCATCTTGGCAAACAAACTTTACTCTCAATGAATCACAAGCACTCGGTTCATCTGCAACAGTCGGTCTCAATCTTGGTGGCAGTGCTGGAAGACAGACAGGCAATAACACAGCAAACACAGTTAGTGAGGGACTGACTGACACAGAAGGGAAGACCGAATCACTAACCAATACTAAGGGAAAAAGTAACTCGAAGGGCGGCTCTTTGGGAGGTTCTTTGAGAGGTCCTTTGGGCAGTGCTTTGGGCGTTTCTTTGGAGGGAGGTATTAATTGGTCAGAAACAAGTTCGACAGCAAAATCCTTGGCCAAGGGAGTGACAAAAACAGTTGCAAAGACAGCTTCCAACGCCGTGACAACAGGTGCTTCCAACGCTCTAAATTTTGGGATTAATTTCGGTGCCAACTTTGCCAGAAGTTCTAATGTCACAGCAACAATTGGAAAAAACGAAGGAATTATTCAAACCTTTACCAATCATACCGTTAAGCATACCCTAGAACTTTTAGATAAAGAAGCCAAACGCTTGGAACAAAGTACAGCGTTAGGAATGTGGGAGTTTGCTGCCTATGTCCTCAGCGAAGACCCAACCATGGCCAACAATGTTGCCCATTCGTATCTAGCCTTAACACAGGGAGAAGAGTCTCATCTCTCACAAACAGTTGTAAACCTTTGGAGAGGCGATGTGAGCGAAGAACGAGCTCAAGCTCAAGAAATAGTTGCTTACTTAAAAGATTTGCGACACCCTATTTTTGCCCTTAATCCAGAATTAATTGAGGAAGATGAAACTTTTTTGGTTTATCCTCCTCTTGTCACAGCGACAACGGCTTTGTCTGGAAAAGAGTTAGCTTATTCGCTTAATTTTCCAAAAACCTCCATCGCGGGCTTGCCTGTTTTATCCTGTGCTGCTTTCGGTAGGAATATCAACTCCTATGAAGATCCTATTGGCGAGAGCATCAATCTGGGTAGGATTTTCCATATGACCCATGCTGAACATCTATGCGTACCGCTTGGATTAAATTCCTTGGCCTCTCATACCTTGATTACAGGAAGCACAGGAACTGGTAAGAGCAACACGATTTACACCATTCTTGAAAATAGTCGTCGTCAAGGCATTAAGTTTTTAGTCATCGAACCTGCCAAAGGGGAGTACAAGCAGGTTTTCGGAAATGATGACGATGTCTTTGTCTATGGAACCAATCCGACTATTAGTCCGCTCTTACAAATTAACCCATTTGCCTTTCCAGAAGGTATCCATATTTTGGAACATTTGGATCGTTTAATTGAACTTTTTAATGTTTGTTGGCCAATGTATGCTGCAATGCCTGCGGTACTTAAAAATGCTGTCGAGCAAGCCTATCAAGACTGTGGATGGAATCTGCTGACCTCAGTAAATCAGTATAGAATCTATCCAACCTTTGATGATATTATTCGAAATATCAAGACTATCATTAATAGCAGTGAGTACGATAACGAGAGCAAAGGAGCTTATAAAGGAGCCTTGTTAACACGCTTGACTTCTTTAACAACGGGTCTGAATGGCCTTATCTTTACAGATAAAGGGTTATCGGACCAAGCTCTATTTGATGAAAATGTTATCGTTGATCTCAGTCGGGTCGGCTCAACAGAGACAAAGTCACTCATTATGGGGATACTGGTCTTAAAATTGCAAGAATACCGCTTGACCAATACAACTGACCTAAATAGACCCTTGCAACACCTTACTGTTTTGGAAGAAGCTCATCACTTGTTGAAGAAAACATCATCAGAGCAGATAATGGAAAGTGCTAACCTAGTCGGAAAAAGCGTTGAGATGCTGGCAACGAGCATTGCTGAAATGAGAACCTATGGAGAGGGGGTTATCATTGCTGATCAAGCACCAGATCTATTAGATAGGTCAGTTATCCGTAATACCAATACAAAAATTATCTTGCGGTTACCAGATTTTTCAGATCGTCAGTTAGTTGGAAAATCAGCTAATCTAACGGACGATCAGATTATTGAACTAGCAAAACTTCCTAAAGGAGTGGCAGCTGTTTATCAAAATGACTGGCTGGAACCCGTCTTATGCCAAATTGATAAGACGACGCTCAAAGAAAAAATCTACAATCATACCCCACAACCCGTAGTACTAGATGATGAAAAAGGAAAAGTTCTTTTATTGTCCTATCTGAGTGCAGAACCTGATGAACGTGCCATGATAAATGAGACAGATATAAACATTTTAGTTTCCAATCTATCTATTGACGGATTGACTAAACGGAGAATTCTGAACTGGTTCTTAGAGCAATCACTTGATGGCAACATGGTAGAGTATGCCGCAATCGTTGGACAGCTTTACCCAGAGCTCATTTCGCTGATTCGTCAGTTAGATGAAAAAAGTACGGAAGCAGAACAGATAACAGTTATACTTCGTCAAACCATTGATGAGTTGCTACTGGATGTTGTTGCAGAGCAGACGAGACGAGATGTATTGCAGGCAGCAGTAACGCATTATTATTTGCATGAGTTAAAGGATGAGCAAGCTCTTCAACGATGGGCTCACAAAGGAGGATTCTAAGCAATGGTACTTGAACAGCTAGCCAAAACCCTAGTAGTAGAAGCAAAGGAAAGTATTGGTGAAGTTGCTCGCAAGGTTGGTGATGCAACAGATAACTTTTTTGACCAAGAAAAGCGCCTCAATCCTGTGGAGAAGAGTCCTTCACATCATTATGATGGGTTGACTCCTCTAGAGAAAGTAATTGGTTGGTCGAAAGATTATCCCTTATCCGTATTAGATGCTATGTATAGTGGTCAGGAACTGAAACATTATATGGATTTGAAACTTGTTCCAAAACCATTTGCCAAAACAGAAATGGGACAAGAGAGGTATGTGCTAGTCCCTCAACAATTGGAGATGACAACTAAAGTTGATTCGTTTGGTCGGACCAATCAAGAAAGACTGGATAACGGTCTTTTGCCGATAAAAGATGGAAAGATTCTCGAATGTCATCATATTGGTCAAGAAAACGGAGGGCACTACGCCTTACTGACTAAGGAAGAACATCGTAAAAATAGATTTAAATCTCTTTTGCATAACCCAGCAAAAGAAGGTGTTGATCATGGCCTCGCGTTTATAACAGATAAAAAGTTAATATCCAGAGCCATTAGTGACGGAGATGAATATGTTACAAGTAATTGAAGAAATAAAGAAAATACACCCTCTTTATCACAGTTCTCCTGCTAGTTCAGAACAGATTAAGCAGGCGGAGAGTGAATTGCAACTGACGTTCTCAGATGACTTTAAAACTTACTTGAGCCATTTTGGGGCAGTTAGCTTTGAAGCAACTGAATGGATGGGGTTGAATGTTGATGACTATTGCCATGTGGTAGTTGCAACACTAGAAGCCCGAAAATATAACGAACACTTCCCAAAAGATAAATTTATCGTTGAAGATTGGCACATGGACAACTATTTTATCTTATCGGATAAATCTGGTAACATTTATTCATGGGACAATGGTACTGAGGCTATGGCATATGAGTCATTACTAGATTATCTCAAGAGTTGCCTTAACAGAGCATCTAGCAAATAAAGGAGACCACACATGACTTACACCTTCCAGAACCCACCTCAAGAGGTGATATTCGATTATATCAAGCAAACCAAGATCATCGCGGTGGTTGGGTTATCTGACCGCACAGAGACAGCTGCTTACCGCGTTAGTCAACTCATGCAGGAGGCTGGTTTTACCATCATTCCAATCAATCCAAAGCTTGCTGGGGAAAAAATCCTCGGTGAGACAGTCTATGCTAGACTGCAAGACGTGCCTGTCCATATCGACATGGTCAATGTCTTTCGTCGCAGTGAATTTCTGGCAGATGTTTCTAGAGATTTTCTCGAAACTGACGCTGACATCTACTGGGCACAGCTCGGTCTCGAGAGTGAAGACGCAGAAAAACTCCTGCGTCATGCTGGTCGCGATGCCATTGTCATGAACAGGTGCTTAAAAATCGAGTACCTTAAGATGGCATAAGGGCATCAAAATAGGCTCTTTGTCAACTGTAGTGGGTTGACCCACTTAACACCGAGAGAGGACAGTTCTTGTCTTCTCTCGTTT
>NZ_JBGTZA010000036.1:0-17185 GCF_041807805.1 Streptococcus sp. E29BA | reverse complement strand
GATGTCTTGGCCAAACTCCAAACCATCGACACGAGCCACTACTTCTCACGCATGACGACAGAAGAAGTTGCTAAAGCCATTGTGGCGTAAAAAAGAGGATAAAAAAGAGTGCTCAAACAAGCCTAGTAGAAGACCAAAGGTTCTTGCTAGGCTTTTTGCGTACATTAGCGAAAGAGAATGGTGTCGTTTCGCAACTATTTCCTATAGCAGAAAAAGGCAAAAAAACAGTTACAAAACTTTACAAAAGCTTAAAAAAGAAGTAGAATGACTCTGTATGTAAGTTTTGCCATGTCTAAAAAAGGCATGATGCTGTAGATGGAGAAAATATAATGAAAAAACGCATGAGAAAATGGCTGAATACGGCGATGCTAGGAGTATTGCTGACCAATAGCATCCTAGGACCTGTCGTACAGGCAGTCGATATCTCGATGACTTCTACTACAGAGACGAGTAGCTTGAGTACAACAGAGCCAAGCGGGGAAAATACCTCGGCCACGACGACAGCTCCAGTCTCACAAGGACAAGATTCTGAGACGCCATCGACAAGTGCAGATTCGTCGACATCGTCGACCACAAGCACGCAGCCAGAAGAGCCAGCGGCCACACCCGAAGAAGAGGAACCTCTAGTCGTTACACCAACAACCCCTCTCACAGAGGCAAAGGAAACGACGGCTGAAACACTGGCTAAGCAAGCCATTCCGCAGGCTTTCTCTGCCGCCATGCTCCGGGTTGCTGCACTTCCACCGTCGGAAGGAGATGGGACCAAGATTGAGACCATCAAGCTCGAATGGCTGACAGCGGACACGACAGACGACAGCAAGGCAGAAAACCTCTTCCAAAAGTGGGAGGATAACAAGACCAAAAATGTTCGCCTACGCGTGTCTTACTCTCTATCAGGAGACGAAGACTATGAGCCGGGTGTGATTCAGATTCGGGTGCCTAAGACCGTCTTTGAGACACGGGAGGATAATCACATCGGACGCATTACGTGGGCGGTGCCAGAAGCTCCAGATACATCAGGGATCTTCCAGTACTACCTCGACGAAGGGGATAAGTCCGATCCACTTGATGACACCTATGTCTTGACCAATACCCGTAAGCTCTCAGCAGCCTCACAAGGCTACATTGAAGGCACCATTACAGATTTAATTCCGCATGAAATTCGTGACTATGTGACAGGTTATAAAGCTTATGTAGATGCCAATATCCAAGTGACCACTCACCTAGGCAATGCTTTAACCTTGGCCTCCAACCAACTCTCTGCTGAAGTCGATACAGTCTCTATCTTGAGCAGGGCAACTAAGTATGATCGCGGGTGGTATAAGACCTATCCGACTAATTTTCCAGCAGAGCTCAAACCAGCTAGCCCAGATGACTACATCTATGTTTACTGGGATAGCGAAGTATTTGCTCCTGAGAAAAATAACCAGCCAAGTACGGTAAGTTTTACAGATACTATCTCATCAGGTGGAATTGTCTTGGGGTATGACTATGATGGAAAAGTGACCAAGGGAACTGGTACCAACACTATCACAGGAGAAATCGGCAAAGACACCACTGTAAAATGGCCTTCGTACACCAATGCAGAGCGTAGAGAGCGTGTTATCGTCTATACAGCTTATCCAAAGACAGCTTTCCCGGATTTGGAGAATGGCAAGCAGTACCAAGTGACCAATAACATCGTCTATACCCTCACAGATACCGATGATCAGCAAGTATCCAGAGTCAGCGCAACAGCTAGAGAAGAACTCTATGAGCGAGTGGTACAGCCATCCACTACAGCACGCTATTATCTTGGAAAGAATGCCAATCCTTATCGATACGATACAGCTCTCAGTCTCCTCCAAAAAGGTCTGGACGCACAAGTAACCTATCGGATTCACGGTGGCTCTTACGCTTATAGCGATGTCAAAAAGGGAGAGGACGGATCGATTGACTCCTACCGCTTACAGATCAATGATGACAAGGTCTGGCTTCGTCAAAAGAACCCGCTGACCAGTGAGGATTATGAATTTTCACATCTAACCTTCACAGTGCCTAGACTGCAATCCGTACAAAAAGCCACAGATCAACCCTCAGGCTATTATGAAGGACAAGATGGAAGTCTTTTTTATGGAACAGTACCTGTCGGTAGCCTCTACTATGTAGACACAAAAGACGTTGCGCAAGCCCCTGTCTACACGGTCAAAGGAAAAACAGCAACGGGCACCTATCTCACACTAGCAACTGTAGCTTTCGCATCTGGCAAGCCACAGATTGCCCCTCAAAACGGAGCGACAGCAATCGGCAGTCGGTTGGTCTTTCCTGAAGGAATCGTAGACTATCAAGTGGACATGGACGTACAGACACCTGGTTTCCACTATGGCTTTACCGTAGGTGTCAAGCTACACAGTACAGCAGAGATGAGAAAACGGATTGAAGATTTGGTTGAGACCACTTCTGATCCAGCCCTCTATCTGAGCAATCAAGCGCGAGCAGAGGTTCGCACTCACACAGGCACTAGCTTAGGCAAACTCAGTTATACTGGAGAAGCAGTCTTAAAAGGTATTTACCCAGCTGCTGACCTCGATAAGTCTGTAACCTATACTAATGATGTCATTGCACGTACTGTCCGCCTCCGGTACACCTCAACCGCGAATCTCCGCACTGGAGCAACATCAAAGGAAGTCCTTGACCAAGCCATCGCAGAGGGCGCTTACGCAGAAGAAAAAGAGACTACATGGTATGACCTTCTGCCAGTCGGTGTAGTGCCTGATATGACAAGTCTGGCGGGAAGACCAGGTGATGTCATCACAGAAGCGCGTGCGATTGCAAACTATAAAAACACAGGTCGCACTCTTTTGATTGTCAAGATGAAGCTGACACCTCAGTATCACTATCCAACTGATGAGAGTATTCCATATGAACTACGGCAGCGCTATCTCTATGACAGACCACGCTTGAGCTTCTCTGCCAACTACAGCTGGCAAAGTCTGAAAAACTATGGCGCAAACCTAACCAACGTTATTGCCTACGAATCAGCAAATGACAAGCTGGGATTCTTGAAAGATTTTAAAGGCGAACCGGACAATCCCTTGGCAGGGAATAACAGTGAGTCCAAGGCGGCAGTAGGTACAGCAGCCTCTCTCATGACCAATCTCAACCCAGACAGAGATACTCCTAGCTTTATCTATGCATCTGCGTCTGAACAGATTGTTGCAGGTATCTATGCGGTGACATCCTTGATCAAGCAAGTCGATGTCAATAACCAAGGGATCTACACAGACGGTCGGTCTGCGACCCTCCCTCGAAATGTCTATGAGGGAGGCGTCTACCGCTATCATCTCGAGGTAACCAGTGCCGCAGGTGAACGGACAGAAGACATTATCTTTTATGACATCTTGGAGAGTTATACACCGATTGAGACAGATGCTGACAGAGGGGATTTCCAGTGGAAAGGAATTTTCCAAGGAGTAGACATCAGTGACTTTGCGCGCTACGGCGTTACCCCGACCGTCTACTACTCTACAGTGAAAAACCTCCACATCTCAGAAGGAGACCGTGCCCAAGCAGACCTGACCGATCGCTCCATCTGGAGCACAACCATGCCTGCGGACAAGTCGACCATCACAGCAGTAGCTATTGACGCCCGTAAAAAGACAGATGGAACTCCGTTTGTCCTACCAGAAGACAGCAATGTCTCTGCCTATATCAATATGCGGGCGCCTCGGGTCGATGCCATCCGTGGTCTCAATCCAAAAGAGAGCTACTATGATACTGCTCTTGGCTCAGGGATGACCGAAGCAGGACTTTCTGGAGGTGTCCATGCTTACAACAACGTCAAGATGTCAACTACTTCCATCGGAGCAGCTGGTCAGACAACAAGAAATCTTTTAATCGAGAGCAACTATACCAAGGTCGGACTTCAACCTTATCGCATCATCGTCAATAAGGCGTGGGACGATGACAACGATAGAGACCGTATTCGGACCAAGTCTGTTCGTATCCGTGTCTTGGCAAATGGAAAAGATAGCGGGCGCTCTATCGAGCTGAGCGCTGCCAACAACTGGACCTATACCTTTGATGACTTAGAGATGGTTACAGCAGATGGCTTACCAATCCGCTATAGCATCACAGAAGATCCAGTCCCAGGCTATACCTTAAAACTCTCGAATACAATCCATACCCCAACTGGTATGACGGTCAATGCGGTCAACGTCCATGAGCCAGAAAAAGTCATCATATCCGGTATCAAGCGTTGGGTGGGCGAGGATGCAACAGCTAGTCGCCCAGACTCTATCCGCGTCAATCTCTATGCTGATGGCACTCAAATCCAAACCAAAGAAGTCCGCCCAGACGAGACAGGAGCTTGGAATTACCGCTTTGACAACCTCTTCAAGTACAAAGATGGTCAAGAAATCCGTTATACAGTAGAAGAACCTGACTACATCCCAGGCTATGTATCCGCCGTGGATGGCACAAACCTCATCAATACCTATGATCCTCATGCGGACATCGTCTTTACAAAGACAGTTGCAAACCCGGCAGAACCTCTAAAAAATCACACCTATGACTTCCGCTTTAGTTTCCGACGCTCTGACGGCACGGAAGACCTGGACACTTATCGCTATACCACGAGCGATGGGCGTACAGGGATCATCCGGTCAGGAGGTACGATTAGCCTCAAAGCAGAGCAAACGGTCACTGTCAAAGACGTTCGTTCTGAGCAGACCTACACCATCCAAGAGATTGAAAAACCAGGCTATACTGTCACCGGTGAAAATCTGACAGGCACCCTCCAAGCAGGCAAGACCTACACTGCTACGGCGACCAACACTTACAAAGCCACAGGCGAGATCACTCTGGATGCCCAAAAAGTCCTTCGGAACCGCAGACTACGTGCCTATCAATTCATCTTTGAAGTTATGGATGAGACTGGTCAGGTCATCCGGACGGGTTCAAACACCATTGACGGCAAGGTTGTCTTTAAACCGTTGACCTATACAGAAAAAGATCACGGCAAGACCTATACCTACCGAATACGGGAGAGAGACGCAGGTCTGCCAGGCTATGTCTATGACACCCATGAAGAAATCGTGACCGTGACGGTTACAGACAATGGAGATGGAACTATCACAGCCACCCCGCGCTATGATCGAGACGGAGCAGTCTTTACCAACCGCTACGAAATCAAAGAAAACCTGAGCCTCAGTGCATGGAAAGTCATGCTTCATGACCAGAAGCTCATAGAAGGTGCCTATACCTTTGAGCTCTATAAAGAAGGCGAAGCGAGTCCCCTCGCCACAGCGACCAATGGTAAAGATGGGCGCATTGACTTTACGGGCTTGAGCTTCACCCAAGACGACATCGGTAAGACCTACACCTATATCGCCAAGGAAAAAGCAGGCACCAACCCAGACATCACTTACGATACTACGACCATTCGCTACCAAGTCAGTGTGACAGATGGTGGGGAGGGCAAGCTAGCTCTTGCCACTACAGTCCAAGACCAGCACACGGCAGATGTGGACAATAATCCTGCCACAGGGATTTTTGTCAATAGCTACAAGCCGGGAAGCCTCAAAATTCAAAAGACTATCCTAAGTGGCGACCCGGTCAAGACCTTCCGCTTTAAGATCAAGCTCAAGGGACCAAATGGAGCCTCTCTGCCAGCAGGTCAGGTCAACGGCACCATCGGTACAGCTCCAAGCCAGCAAGAAAACCCTCTCTATACTCTTGTCCTAAGGATCAATGACAACGGAAAAGACACAGACTATGTGAAGAAGTTGAGTGAGCCCTTTGGCGAATTTGACGTCCCAGAAGGCTTTACCAACTGGAAAAAACCGTCCGGTCAGTCCATCGCTCTAAAAGAAACAAAGTACAATTACCTAAAAGACGCTTTTGGTGGCATCTACATCTACGAGGTCGGTCAGCCAGGCAAAGCACTGCTGACAGCAGAGGACTTTACGGAAAATCGCCTCGTCCTCACAGGAGAGCGGAAGCAGCAAGGCACAGCTAGAAGTGGAAACAACCTTGCTGCAAAGGCTAGAAGCCAAAAGCCAGCAAGCAACACCTCTATCCTAGAAACGACCGTCTCTGCTGTTGCGAGCCTCTTTAAGGGCGTGACCGTCCATGCGACTACCATCACACCGACGGATACAGTTGTCGAGACCGGCACCACAGGTACCGTCACCTGGGAAATCTACTCAGATGGCGTCCTTTACTTCAAGCCGACCAATGGCTTCACAGGGACCATGGCGTCCGGAAGTACCAGTAATACAAATTCATGGCGAGACCACCAAGATAAATTTACCAAGGTAACTGTCGCCAAAGGAGTCAAAGCGCCAGAAAATTCAAGCAGTCTGTTCGCTAATTTATCCAACGTTACAGACATGGATTTGGAAAATCTGGATGTGTCGGGTACGAGAAATATGGAATATATGTTTTCTAATGTCAGAAAGTTGAAGACCTTACATGTTTCGGGTTGGAACACTGGCAATGTGAAGGATATGAGCTCCATGTTTGAGGATGCTACTAGCTTGACTTCTCTTCCTGTTGAGAAGTGGGACGTGAGCAAGGTTACTGATATGAGCCTCATGTTTGATGACACTAAAAACTTGACCAGCCTTCCTGTGCAGAACTGGGATGTAGGCAACGTAACGAATATGCGTCGGATGTTTAGATCCACTACTAAATTAAGCAGTCTTCCTACTGAGACATGGAATGTTAGCAATGTAAGGACTATGGACAGTATGTTTTATGGTGCAAGCGGTCTGACCAACCTTCCTGTGCAGAACTGGGATGTTGGCAATGTAAGGAATATGGAATATATGTTTTATGGTGCAAGCGGTCTGACCAACCTTCCTGTGCAGAACTGGGATGTAGGCAGTGTGCTGGACATGTCAGGGATGTTTAGCGGCGCCCACAGCTTGACCAGTCTTCCAGTAGAGCATTGGAATGTGGGAAACGTGACGAATATGCGGCACATGTTTAATGAAGCCCGTAGTCTGACCAGTCTTCCAGTAGAGCATTGGAATGTGGGAAACGTGACGAATATGCGGTACATGTTTAATGACGCCCGTAGTCTGACCAGTCTTCCAGTAGAGCATTGGAATGTGGGAAACGTGAAGGACATGCGGCACATGTTTTCAAGTGCGTCTAGTCTGATCAGCCTACCGGTACAGAACTGGAATGTGGGAAACGTGACGAGTATGTGGAACATGTTTAATGACGCCCGTAGTCTGACCAGCCTACCGGTACAGAACTGGAATGTCGGAAACGTTACGAATATGAGTAGACTGTTTCAAAACGCCCGCAATCTAGTCAGTCTTCCGGTACAGAACTGGGATGTTGGCAGTGTGACGGACATGTCAGGGATGTTTAGTGGCACCTCAAATCTAAGCGAGATAAATCTATCAAGCTGGGATGTGTCCAAAGTTAGCCGTATGAGCGATATATTTGCTTACTCAGGTATCAAGAACCTTGATTTATCCAATTTTCATACACCAGAACTTAGGCAATTCGCACGCGGTTTTATGTCCATGTCGTCCTTAGAAACATTGGATATTAGTCAAATGGATTTGACAAATTTAGATAGCTGGGGTGTGAGCAACGGATTTGCGTATAGCCGTAATTTAAAGAAGGTGAAGTTGCCGCCAACCATAAGTCTTGCCGATACCAATTTGGCTACCCCACCTAAAAACGCCACCTACACCGGTAAGTGGATCCGTGAGGACAGAGCCTATGGGCCTTTTACAGCCAATGAGCTGATGAAGCAGTATACTCCGGATATGGCGGGGACCTGGATCTGGGAGGAGGCGCCACAGGATTACACCCTGGCCTTTGATGCCAATACAGGGTCTGGCTCGATGCCAGTGCAGACCCTAACAAGGGGGCAGGTTTACACCTTACCGTTAGCCACCTTTACCAAAAATGGCTATCGCTTCAAAGAGTGGAACACTCGTCCAGATGGACGTGGCACCAGCTACCAAGCAGATCAGTCCGTGACCGATCTGACAGAAGCTGGCAAGACCATCACACTCTATGCTGTATGGGAGCTGGTAGACCCATCTGTGACCATCCAAGATGGGGAGTTTGAAGTTACCCTTAGAGGAGGAGAAACCTTTACGCTTCCAAACCTCCCAGCAGGCACTAGCTACGAAGTCTACGAAGAGGCTGAAAAAGGGTGGGTACTTGTGAGCTCTCATGGCACTACAGGGACCATCGAGGCCAACAAGACCAGCACAGCCAGCTTTGTCAATGACTACCAAAAAGGCAAGACCTCTGTCCAGCTAGGTGGTCAAAAACTCCTAGATGGAGCGCCAGCTAGTGGCTACCGCTTTACCCTCAAAAAAGACGGGCAGCTCCTTGAGACGGTGACATCCTCAGAAGGCGGTGGCTTCCGTTTTGCGACCATCGTTTATGATCAAGCGGGCACCTATACTTATGAGGTGGCGGAGCAAGCAGGAGACGATGTCTCCATCGACTACGACTCCCACACGGAGACCATCACGGTGACCGTAGTAGACGACGGACAAGGCAACCTTCTTGCTACTGTTTCCAAGGAAAATAGAGACATTGTCTTTGCCAACCGAAAGAAAAAAGGAAGTCTGTCTATTACAAAAGCAGTAGAAGGCAGCCAAAACCAGGACAAGACCTTCACTATTCAGGTTAAACTTAATAATAGTCCGACCGACGTCCGTGAATTCCAGTTTAAAGCAGGTCAGACTCAGACAATCAATGACCTGCCATATGGGACCACCTATGAAGTCACAGAGACCAATCTTCCAGCTGGCTATAGCCTCGTCTCCATCGCAAATGAGACAGGGCATATCCATCAGGATACGACCCTTGCGACAGTGACCAACCGTTACCAAGCAACAGGAACGGCTAATATCACAGCTACCAAACGCTTGGACAATACAGAGGATCCAGCCCGTCAGCTGAAAGCAAATGAGTTTACCTTTGAGTTAGTCGATCCAGGAGCCAAAGCGAATGATCCATCTGATGACACAGTGGTAGCGACCGCAACCAACGATGAGTATGGAAATATCGCCTTTGGGGCAGTAACCTTTACCAAAGCAGGCACCTATCGCTACAAACTTCGTGAGTCAAAAGGCCTCGATACAACTGTGGCCTACGACGCCCACGAGGAAGATGTAACTGTGACAGCGACGGATCAAGGAGAAGGGAAGTTACAGGTCAGCGTGACCTACGATGCAGATGGAGCGGTCTTTATCAATGCGATTAAGCCGCCGACCACGACTCCAGATCCAAAACTTGGATCAGTAAAGATTATCAAAAAAGTTGACCGCTTGACGGACGCTAATAAGCAGACGGACTTTGACCTCCTGATTCATATCAAGAACAAGAATGGAGAAATCCTCCTCAATCGCTTCGCCTACACCAGCAACAAGAGAGAAGCAGGCACTATCGCAAGCGACGAGACCTTGCAAATCCGCCATGACGAGACAATCCAGATTGTCAATCTCCCAGAAGGGGCGACTGTTACAGCGACAGAGCAAGTACCAGCTGGCTATACCCTCGATCGCCAGTCTAAGACGACTGCGACAGTAACGCTTGCGAAAATTGATGAAATCCGCCTTGCCAACCACTATAACCCAACAGGTACATGGAAACCAACAGGAACCAAGCGCCTTGAAGGCGGAAACTTAGCGAACTACCGCTTTGCCTTCCTCGTGGTGGATGAAAATGGCAGACAAGTCCAGCGTGCCTTGAGTGACACATCCGGTCAGATTCAGTTTACAGACATTTCCTATACCTATGATGACATCGGCAAGACTTATACCTACCGTGTCACAGAGGAAAAAGGAAATGAACTTGGCATTGCCTACGACTCCACCATCTATACGTATAAAGTGAAGATTACAGATGATGGGTCAGGAAAAATCATTGCCCAAGTCCAAGAAATGACCTCTAGCAAGACGGGCAATCGTCCAAGCCAAGCAGACTTTACTAACCGTACGGTTCGCCTCCCAGAGACAGGGGGCATGGGCAGCTTGATTTGGTATGCTCTAGGAGCCAGCATCATCCTCATCACCTACTTCTTCTATCGTCGAGAAGACGACGAACGCACAGCTGCTTAGTAGAGAAAGTACATGTGAAAGGAGTGAGGCTCGCTATCAAAACACCACTAGTGCTTGTAAGAAGGCGTAAGCCAATCTCTTTAAGCATGTACTGTCAACATATTAACGAGTGGAGCAATCAGGTAGTTTTTTCTGCCCATTGCTTCGTTGGTTAATCTCTCTAACATACATTCACAAGCAAGGAGAATAATGTGAAAAAAATCTATACAGCGATAATGGCAGCTATTCTGCTCTTGTCCACACTCTTTACGGCACTGGGTGCAAGTGCTCAGGCTGGACCAGGTGCTCACACCAATGAGACAAGAACGGTTACTCTTCATAAATTATTGATGAGCAAGAGTGAGTTGGACGCATTTACTACACCAGAAGCATATGATGGAACGCAAACACTTGACCAATTGAAACGTTTGACTGGTAAAAACGACTTGCAAGAAATTGCGGGTGTTTACTTTGCTTGGCAAAACTCAAGAGGTGAATGGATTAACGACCAAGGACAAGTAGTAACCTCTGTGGAAGAAGCTCTGGGTGCTCAGACAGGAGCTACGGGTGCAGAATTTAATACAAGTGGTTTGCCAGCTGGCGATTACAAAATTGTTGAAGTAGACAGCAAGACAGACTATGTCGATGACGTTACTAAGGCGATTCTTGCAGACAGCAAGGCAGTACCTGTGACTATCCGCTTGCCACTCTTGAAAGCAGATGGAACATTTGCAGACCATGCTCATGTCTATCCAAAGAACACCCAAGAAGCTCCGACTCTTGAGAAAAAGGTAGAAGGACTAGACGAAGTTGACGCCACACTTGGTCGAGAATTGACCTATACCGTTACTTCAACTATTAAAGCAGGATCACGCTACAAGACCTTGGCCTATAAAGATACCATGTCAAATGGTCTGACCATGGTTCCTGGCGTAACCATCGCTGCTCAAAATGTTACCCTGCAAGACACAGCTGACTATACCCTGACCCAAGATGACCGTGGTTTCAGCCTGGTCTTGACAGATGCGGGTCTGAAAAAGGTATCTGACATCACAAACCCAGTTGGCGACAACAACGGTGAAGATGTGACCTTCACCATTACCTATAAAGCTTACGTTAACGCAAATGCTGTTAAGCGTGAGAAAAACACCGTAAAAGTTGACTACAGCAACGTGCCTTCACAAGAAGTAACTCCAGTTCAAGTCACACCATCACCAGAAGGTGACTTGGCAGTGACTAAAGAATGGCAAGCAAATGATGGTGGAGGCATCGCTGCGCCAAACGATCAAACCCTGACCTATACCCTCTACAAAGCAGGTGCAGCTGTGGCAACTGTACAGTTGGACAACGCTTCTGTCAATGGCTCTGTGATCAACCTTGGCAACGGCCTCACCTTTACCGTGACAGGTGCTTTCAGCGGTACCTTCAAAGGCTTGCAAGCAGGTGAAACGGATTACACCATCTCAGAGCGGATCTCTGGCTATACCCCAAGCTATGACGCAGCAGCAGGTACTGTGACCGTTACCAACAAAAAGAACAAGACTCCTGAAATCGTAAATCCAGCAGATGCCTTTGTGAATCTGAACAACGCACGCTTTGTCAAAGTGGATAGCCAAAACAATGAACGTCTTCAAACTGCGCAGTTTGTCGTGAAGAACACAGC
This sequence comes from Streptococcus sp. E29BA, assembly GCF_041807805.1. Lineage (NCBI taxonomy): Bacteria > Bacillati > Bacillota > Bacilli > Lactobacillales > Streptococcaceae > Streptococcus > Streptococcus sp. E29BA. The sequence goes on along the minus strand of NZ_JBGTZA010000036.1, from coordinate 5,458 downwards.
AAACGGTCAATTCTTGGCTTTCGAGTCAGCAGCTGACCAATCTGTTCAGCAACAAGACCTTGTAGAGAAGAAAGAAGCACTGGATCAAGCTGTAAAAGCCTACAATGCTCTCGCAGCTGACAAGCAAACTCCGCAAGAAAAAGCAAAAGTAGATGCGGCGCAAACAGCTTACAATACAGCCTATGCAGCAGCAAAAATCACCTACACCTATACAGCAAATCAAAATGCTGCAAACGTCGTGACATTAACCTCAAATGACCAAGGTCAATTTGAAATTGCTGGTCTGGAAGCAGGCGACTATGAATTAATTGAAACAGTTGCACCAAAAGGCTATGCCTTGAACACAGGTGCTATTTCCTTTACGGCAGGAGATACAACAGGTATCGCCTACATAGATAGTTCTGGTCAAAACGACGCTAAAACTGTGACAAACGTGAAGCTCTCTATCCCACAAACAGGTGGTATGGGTACCATCATCTTTGCAGTAGCGGGTATCTCACTCATGGCAGTAGCTTACTATGGCTTTATGAAAAACAACCGCAACAAAGAAGCGTAACCCATGACAGCTGAATCCCAACAAGAAAGGAGATCATTATGAAAAAAGGCTTAGGATGTAGCCAGATGATTTGTCTGATGGCTCTCTCCTTATTTCTTGTGTTGCTAGGGATACGGGCACAGGCAAGCACGAGCAATCGCCTGTTCTTGCAGCTGAAAGATTACGAGCAAATCGTTCAGGACTTAGGAGAGGATGTCAGTGGTCAGACATTGACAGCTTGGCGCTTGGATCCGCAGTATAATGCGGATGACCAAGAAATACTTACCAAGCTCCATGGTTTTTCCGAAGCGGAGTTAGACCAACAATTTTCACGTGGCACCTATCCGATGGTATTTTTAGCCGATCGTATTGAGGTACAGGACATGCCAGATGGGCACTACTATATCCGTCAGGTTGTGGCGACTGAGCAGGTGACCTACCGCTCTGAAATCGCTGTACGACTGGACAGTGCTCTTCCTGCTCCTGTATTATTGCCAAAACGTCTACCTGATCAAGAGCCTACGCGACTTCGTCTCCTGAAGACGGATGAAGCAGGAAATCCTCTTGCAAATGTAGGTTTCCGCCTTTATGCGTTGGACAGCGATCATCAAGAACAACCTGTTTCTTTGGTGGATGGGTACCGCTACGAAAAAGATGCAGTAGCGGACAAAATCCTCTACACAGATGAGAAAGGGTATATCACCATTTCTCATCTTCCGCTTGGGCGGTATCGCTTTGTCGAAGTAGAGCCTTTACCAGGCTATCGTCTTGGACAAGGACAAGTAGAAGCGACTCTTGTCGATGAAAAGCTCGTGACCGTTACGCTAATCAACGAAAAAATTAAACAGGGATTGGCACGCTTCATCAAAATCGATGGCAAGACCAAGCAAGCACTCTCCGGAGCGTCATTCCGTTTACTAGAACGCGTTGGTGATCAGTACAAGCCTGTTCTCAAAAACGGGAAGGAAATCATCTTGACGTCAGATGAAAAAGGATTTTTCACAGTAGATGATTTGGCATACGGAGAATACTACCTGAGGGAAGTACAGCCTCCATCTGGCTATAGCCAGTTAGGTGCAAGTGTACCTTTTCAAGTAACAACTGGAGATACTACCCAACAAATCACAGCCATTGAAAACAGCAAACGACCACGCATTGAAGTGCCCAACACAGGAGATATGCTCTTGTATGCCTTGATGCTCATTGCGATTGTCTGTTTTGGTAGTGGCTGGTACCTTACCAAGCAACCAACTCTCACACACTGAAAGGAATAGAAAGACAAGTATCCATTACTTTGTCTTTCTTTTTTTTTATGCTATAATGGGAAGAACGACTTATATAGGTAGAGGAAATAGGAATCATGCCCACAAAACGAAAAAAAACGCTCAAACAAAGAATCTTAAATGGACTATTTGCACTTTTATTTTTAATAGGACTCAGTATCTTGGCTTATCCGTTAGTATCACAGATTTACTACCAAGTAAAGTCAAGTCAGCAGGTAGGGGATTTCCAAGCAGAAAAAGAAAAATTAACCGATAGCGACATTGAAGAGCGTATGCGTTTAGCAGCGGCTTTTAATGCCTCTTTGACTAATGTCATTGAAGGCGATTTTTATGATGATCGGGAGAAAAAAGAAGGCATTGCAGCTTATGCACGCATGTTGGAGCTCAATGAGAAAATTGGACACGTTGAAATCCCGACGATCAATGTAGATTTGCCAATCTATGCTGGAACCAGTGAGGATGTCTTGCAGATGGGGGCAGGACACTTGGAAGGGACGTCACTACCGATTGGGGGAAATTCGACTCACTCAGTAATCACGGCACATACAGGCTTGCCAAATGCTAAGATGTTCACGGACTTAACCAAGTTAAAAAAAGGGGATAAGTTTTATGTTCATAACCTTAAAGAGACCCTTGCTTATCAGGTGGATCAGATTAAGGTAGTAGAACCGTCGCAATTTGAAGACTTACTGATTGCTCCCGGTCATGATTATGTGACGTTGCTGACCTGTACACCGTATATGATCAATACCCACCGTTTATTGGTCAGAGGACATCGGGTGGAGTATGTCAAAGCAGTAGAAGAAGAGTTTATCTTGCAAAACAAGATTAGTTTCTTGTATAAGTACCTCTTCTTTGCTTCGTTGGTATTGATTGCCATTTTGCTCTATATTATTTACAGGTTACGCAAGAAAAAGAAAGAGCAATCTCGTCGTTTGAAAGAAGAGCAGCTTTTGACCGAGAAGGGAGAATGAGATGAAGAGAGCTAGGAAAAAAACACCTCCTAGACACCGGCGTTCGCCAGAAAAAAAACATTGGTGGCAGACTATCCTAAAAAAAGGGCAACCTGCACCAATAGAGAAACAAGAGAATCTGCTTTTGTCTACACAGGAGAAGGCAGACGACAGCGTAGGTATTCCTTTTCTTGAAGAAGCTCAGCAGCCAATCGTTTCCAAGGAACCTATCTCAATGCTTTCAAACGAGGGGCAGCTCCAGATGAGTGAGCCACAGAAAGGCTCCCTGTCATCAGTAGAAGAGCCGGGAAGTCCATTATCAGCAAATGAACCGATTCTTTCAGGAGAAGAAAAAGTTTCTAATATGTCTGTATCTGAAACTATTTCAGAAGGCGTTCATACTGAAATGCGAGATGATACAAGGATGGAAGACAGCCTACCTGAGGCAGAGGATAATGGGCCTGTAGCTCAGTTGGAGGAGAACGAAGGAGATACTGGTGAGATAAGTATGAAGTCTGCCGCCGTAGATGCCCCCCTTCCTACGCCTCTTGCCCCTCCTCTTATGCCTTCCTCAAAGATAGAAGAGGATGACAATGAAGAGCTGGTTGCTTCATCTCAACAACAAAATTCTCAAGATGTCTCAGTTCAAGAGAGTGTCACAACAGCACCACATACGATATCTTCTTCGTCTTCTCATAAGCGAAAGCGGAAAAAATTCCTCTTTGTAGCTTTGTTTTTGGCGGGCTTTCTTATCATGTCTTATCCGTTTGTTTCACAACTGTATTACCGCATACAAGCCAATAATGTCAATACTCAATTTGATCAGGCAGTCGCTAAGTTGGACAATGAAGAACTATCAAGGCGTTATAAATTAGCACAAGCTTTCAATGCGGCTTTGAAGCCAAGAGAACTCCAGGATCCATTTACGGATGATGAGAAAAAAGAGGGAATGACCGAATACGCCAATATGCTAAAAATTAACGAGCAGATAGGCTATGTGTCAATTCCGAAAATTGATCAAAAAATCCCGATGTTTGTTGGTGTATCCGATGCCGTTTTGGAGAAAGGGGCAGGACTACTAGAAGGGACATCCTTACCTGTAGGAGGTATCAATACGCATACTGTCATCAGCGCTCATAGAGGCTTGCCTAATGCGCGACTGTTTACGGACTTGGACAAGCTCAAAAAAGGCGATGTTTTCTACATTCACGTCTTGGACACGGTGTTGGCTTATGAAGTCGATCAAATCAAGGTCGTAGAGCCAGATAATTTTGATCCCATTCTGATTGAAGAAGGCAAGGATTATGCAACGCTTCTTACGTGTACTCCTTATATGATCAACACCCAACGATTACTGGTTCGTGGGAAACGAATCCCATATGCTGCACCTGTAGAAGAGAAAATGTTAGAGACATCTCGCAGCAATCAATTATGGAAAATGCTATTCGGTATTTCGGTGGGCATGATTCTAATTTTACTTTACCTGATTTACCGTAATCGTAAGCAATTAGTACAAAATAAAAGGCTGGAGGAAAACTGATTGAAACAGCGTATAAAGCCAATAGTAGGCTTTGCTTTTATGTTATTAGCGGCTAGTTTACCCCTGCTTTGTTTTGGGAATATGCTGTACCAAAATTGGAATCAAGAGCTACGTTACCAAAGTTATACCAAAGCGCTGGATCCTTTGCTCGTCTCCAAAACACTAGACGCCTCCCTTCAGTACAATGAGCGTCTTGGATCAGACAATCAAATTGTGGATCCTTTTGCTGGGGAAGACTACCAGGTAGATTACCAGGTCTTAGAAGATGGTGATGGCATCTATGGCTACCTTTCTATCCCTAAGATTTCTTTGATGGAACCAGTATATCTAGGAGCGAGCGCAACTCATTTGTCTCAGGGCCTCGCTCATGTAGCGGGTACGGACCTGCCGATTGATGGGGCAGGGGTTCGTTCTGTTATTGCAGGTCACCGTGGTTGGGCGAATCAAGTTTTCTTTCGTCATTTAGATAAATTAGAGGCAGGGGATGATTTGTATTTTGATAATGGGAAGGCTATCTTACATTATAAAATGCTCCCCAACCCAAAGGTGATTTTGCCAGCTGAATGGGAAGAATTGGAATCAAAGTCAGACCAGAACCTCATTACATTACTTACTTGTGATCCAATTCCCTTATACAATAAGCGGCTCTTGGTGGATTTTGAACGGGTAGGGGTATATCCCAAAGAGCAGCAAGAAAGCCAACAAGAAATACCACGAGATATTCAACTATCATTTCAAAAAGAAGGACAGCAAGTAGTATCTGTAGTAGGGTCTTCTTCTTGGCTGTATAGTGGTATTTGTTTGCTTAGTCTATTTGCTTTTATCTTGATAGGACACCGTTTTGTAAAATTCCTAAAACGGAACTAGTAGAAATTGGATAACTAAATCACAAAAAACTTCTAAAGAGTGCTCTTCTAACAATTTGAGAGAGAAAGACTCTTGTTGCAATCGATGATAGGACAAAAGACCCAAAAGCTAGCACCTTCGAGATTAGGAAAGCTGAATCCTTCTTGCTCTTGACGAGTGAGATACTCTAAAAACCGCAATTATTGCTCGTTCATGGAGCTTTGAAAAAAGGCTCTTTGTCAACTGTAGTGGGTTGACCCACTTAACACCGAGAGAGGACAGTTCTTGTCTTCTCTCGTTT